>CAKZLT010000230.1 GCA_937127195.1 uncultured Saprospiraceae bacterium | reverse complement strand
CCAGCGTCTAAATTGGTACAGGTGTTATTCGCTTGCCAAGTAGAACCTCAATCTATTGAATCTTGTAATGGCGCTGTTCCGCCATTAGCTGTGATTGTAATCGTTCCATCATTTATATTGCAATCCGTTATATTAGTGAATGTTACATTATTCACCTGAGGTGCGGCTGGCTCTATCAGGATTATAGGATTGAGCGGAGAAACGACAAAACACGTTCCATTCGTATTTCTAATGGCGGCATGATACGTTCCTGCTGGCAATCCATTGAATTGTAAATTCGCTTGCCAAGTTGCTCCACTATCTATTGAGTATTCAATAGAAGTTCCTGTTCCTATTACAAAAATGCTTCCATCACTTGCATTACAATCTGTTGGATTAATCGGAACAGTTGTTACAAAATTAGGCACTTCGGGGGCAACCAAAACAATATTATTAGTGGTTACCAAACAAGTACTATCCTCGTTTCTGACTTGAGCGGTGTAAGTTCCGCTGCTGAGTCCGAGGAATGTATTAGTGGTTTGCCAAGAAGAACCTCCGTCGATGGAGTATTCATAATTGGAAGTATTTCCACTAGTTACTGTAAGCGTAATTTCACCATCAGAAAGATTACAATCAGTTGGGTTAACGGTCGTTGTACTTGCTATAACTGGTGTTGTTGGGCTATTAATAACTACTGGGTTTCCTGCTAAAGGTGTCGCACAACTCGCATTACTATTTCTGATATATACAAAATAATTTCCTGCTATTAAATTAGAGAAAGTTGGACTCGCTTGCCACGTAGCTCCGCTATCTTTAGAATATTCAAAGTTAGTTGGGTCGCCAGAAACATTGATAGTAATCGCACCATCACTTGAACCACAATTAGTTACATCGGTTTTGACAGTTCCTGTAATGCTTGGCGGATTAGGCGGTGTAAGACTCACAGGATTAAAATAATAGGGTGATACACACGTTCCATCTCCATTTCTAATAAAAACAGAATAATCTCCCGCGGATAATCCTGTAAGCACATTGGAGGTTTGCCAAGTAGAACCACTATCTGAAGAATATTCAAATCCAGAACTATTTCCATTTGCTGCAACTACGGTTATTTGCCCATCATTTCCACCACAACTAATAGGGTTGGCAGGAACTACACTGCTTACTAATGGCTGGCCTACTGCACTCAAATAAACTGGATTAAAAGAAGAATAACTTTCACAAGTTCCATCTGTGTTTCTGACTCCTATATCATAATATCCTGCTTCTAAACCTGAAAAAACATGGCTAGATTGCCACGTTGCGCCTCCATCTTTCGTAAATTCTATATTTCTACCAAAAGCAGTTACCGTAATCTGTCCGTTATTTCCACCACATACGGATAATGCACTTGTATTAATATTAGATAAAATTGGAGTATCAAATAACGCTAATGTTGAAAAAGCAGTAGCACATGTTCCATTAGCATTTCTTGCCGCAGGGAAGTAATTTGTTGAACCTGCTAAGCCTGTAAAGGTCGGACTAGATTGCCAAGTACTTCCGTTATTTATTGAATATTCGTAACCTGCTGTTAGGTTATTAGGATGAAAAGTAATTGAACCGTTACTATTTTCGCCACATCCTGTTGGGTCAACAAACGAAATACTATCCATTGCAGGGTTAATAAAAGCATCCAAAGTAACTGGCGAAGCCCCATAAAGTGTTTCGCAAGTTCCATCTATATTTCTAACAAAAACATAGTAATCACCAGAAGCCAATCCTGTAAAAGAACTCGTAGTTCCCCAAGTTGTACCGCTGTCAATTGAATATTCGTAAGTTCCTAGTCCATTTGCGGCAACAATACTAATTGCAGCATCATTGATAGAACAATCTGTGCCGTTAGTTGGTGTCACTGTCGTAATTGTCGGTCCACATTCAGAGTCTTCACAATCTGTAAAACCATCTCCGTCATCATCTATATTATTTTCACAAATTTCAATTGCTAATTGTAAAGTCACCAATGCTGTGTCCTTTGCTCCATACAAGTCCGTTATGATATAGTAAAATGTATCTAAACCTACAAAGCCATTCAATGGTGTATAATCAATATAATCATCAAAAAAGTCATCAGGTGTTCCATTATTCATAATAGAAACCGTACCGCCTCCAATTGTTAACGTGTTATTTCCATCAGTTCCTGCACTCAATAATCGAATCATATCGCAACTAATGGCATCACTATCTGCAACTCCATCATTTAATACATCTAAAGATTCTGGTGTATTAGGGATATAAACAAAAGTGTCAGCTATAGCTATTGGTTTTTCATTGATTAAAAAAGCTAAGGTTACGTTGGTTCTTTCTCCATTAGAACTTTCTACTATTATATTTACTTCATCCATTCCACAATAAGAAGCGGGTGCTGTATAAGTCAATGTAGAATCAATAAAAGAAACAGATCCTTGGCTTCCCGTCGCTGAATGAATAACATTTGGAGACAAACAACTTTCTATCAAAAGGCTATGATTAGTCACCTCATTAGCTCCCAATGTATCGACAATATAATAGGTGGTTGCTAGTCCTGAGCTTGGATCAAGGACTTTCATTGACCCAAAACTAGTCAAAAAGGCATAAGCTCCCGTTTGGTCACCATTACCTAATGCCAAGCCAAAAGTAAATGGCTCATCAGCCTCTATAACATTTAGATTAACGGCATCAATATCGCTATCTTCAAAATAGATTAACGAATAATCAGGCCTTCCCGGTACTGCGGTTGCGGTTGCAAAGTTGGTATAAGATTGACCTCTAAATTGAAGTGAACCTAAACCAGTATTCGGAATAACTAAATAACCAATATTATTTCCATTCAACTTAGGGAATGATATTTTTTTATTTCCAATACAAGGGCTGATTGGAGGTACAATTGCCATTCCTATTTCGCCTTCGCTTTGTCCTGAGAAATGGTATAAATAGGCATTTTTAGAGGTTTGTATATAATACGGCGTACCTGCTGCACCACTAATGTCTATTTCGTGATACTCTCCAGCATTAATAGTTGCTACTGGAGAAACACTTCCATTCAAAAATATTGCTGTATTATTTTCAGTAGCTACGACAACGGCATAGTCCGCCAAATTAGCAGTAGAACTTCCTCTTCCTATAATGTATTCGTTACCTACCAACCTAATAGGCAATAACTGATCAATTCCACCATCTCGATTTGATGTTCCTATAGTTTGAGTGTGTTGATCTCCTGAATTGACTGCTACTGGCTTATCAGCCGTAATCAATAAACCAGCAAAAAATACATCTGCGTCTACTGGCTGCACCATATAGGTTTCTCCAGAATCTATGGTTACTGTATGAGTTGTACTTGGGATATTATAAAATTGATTAGAACCATTATCAAATGTAATAGTTGTTCCATCTTGTGTTGCCATGACAGAAGCAAAATGTAATTCATCTTTGGTTCTATTAATTCCAGAACGAGTCTGAGTTAATACTCTAAAAGAATAACCAAGAGCTTCTTCTCCTTTTAATGTCGCAATAGCTGAATTTGTGCCATTCTCTATTATATAGTATGCTTGAATCGCTCCATCTGCATCTATAATAAATCCTTCATCTGCTTGTGTCGAGTTAATATCCTGTGATTGAACTGCTGTTGTATATATTTTTAAAGGAATACCTGCTTGAGCAACTGTATCTATTAAAAATGAGCCATCTTTCGTAGATACAGAAATATTCGTTACCGCATTTGAAGTAGAAATTAAGATGTAAGCAGGTGTACTATGATTATTATCTTTCCAAATAGAAGACAAATAATAGCGGTTACTATTTGTATTAGTTGATATAGTTGTAAAATCAGAGCAATCGGGATCATAGCTATCAATTAAGCCATCATTATCATCATCAATTCCGTTTCCACAAATCTCTACCGCTTCATTTAATTCTACCAATGCGGTATCCAATTTGCCATAAGTATCTTGGATGATATAATAAAAAGTATCTGTTCCAACTTGTCCCGTTGCTGGCGTATATTCAATATAATCATCAGAATACACCGTTGGCGTTCCATTATTATTAATAGCTAATGTTGCACCTAATGTCGATAAATTGCCTTGTCCGTTAATACCCGCACTTATCAATTGAATGGTATCACAAGGCTTTGGGTCACTATCTGGTGTTCCAATATTCAATACATCCAAAATTTGATTGGAAGTATATAAATAATTGAAATTGTCATCAATAGCAACAGGTTTATCATTTATAAAAATAGATAAACAAACCTCTGTTCTATCTCCATTATCATTAACAATCGTTAATTTGAAGTTATCTAATCCACAAAAATTACTCGGTGCTGTATAAGTAAAAGTTGAATCTGTAAATGCTACACTTCCACTTCCTTGAGCTACATTTGTTATTGCATACGGGTAAGCACTTTCTATATTTAAACTATGCGTTGTATTACTTCCCGTTTCAACTGTATCAATTATATAAGCTGATGTTGGTAAATTATAAATAGGGTCAAGTACTTCAATCGCTCCTTCAAAACCATTCATGAAATTGTACCAACCTTTACCAATTCCATCTCCAATAGACCAAGCTAATAAAAATGGTTCATCAGCTTCAAAAGAGAAATACGTACTACTAGCAAATGTCGTATTTCCAAAATAAACTAAACTATAATCACTCTTGCCTGTAACGGTAGTAATAGTCGGAGAAAATGAAGTGTAAGCATTTCCATTCAATTTCAAAGTACTTAGATCAGTGGTCTTTATAACAATATAAGCATTGTTCGCTCCTATTCCATCTTTCTTAAAATTAACTTTTCGAGTACCATAAGATTTATCAATTGGAGGTACTTGCGTCATTCCTACATTAGATTGAACGATTCCCGTTACATGATAAACATAAGCATTCTCGGATGTTTCGATAAAGAAAGGCGTTCCTTTAGTACCACTTATTCCTATGTTTACATAACCTCCTGCATTTATTGTAGCTATTGGCGTACTACTTCCATTTATAAAAACATCTGTTCCATTTTCAATGGCAGTCACTATTGCATAATCACCATAGTAAGCCGTTGAATTACCTCTTGCTATAATGTGTTCTTTTCCAGCATAGTGCGCTGGCATGATTTGTTCTCCACTTCCATCCAAATTCGAGGTATTAGGTACGGTTGTGTATTGACTACCACTTTGTGCAACAATAGGTTTATCAGATGTAATTAATAAAGAAGAAAAGAACTTATCTGCGTTCTCAGGTTGAATCATATAGGTTTCGCCTTTATTCAAAGTAATACTCTGAGTAGGCGAATTAAGTCCTTTGATGTTTTTTGTACCATTATCAAATGTAATATTCGTATTATTCTCTGTTGCGATGATGGAAGCAAAATGCAATCGTTCATCTGCACTACTAATATATGTCAGAGTCTGAGTAGCTACTCTAAACGATTGCCCTAAAGCTTCTTTTCCTTTTGCTATTATAATCATCCCATTTTCTGAGTTTTCTAATGCAAAATAAGCCAAAATAGGAACATCCGAAGTAATGATAAAACCTTTACTATTCTCTGATGCATTAAGTGCATTTGACAAAATAGGAGCTCCTGTCAAGTAGGTTATGTCAATTATGGTCTCTCCTGCTGATGTAACAACAGTATTCCCATTTATACTATTACTAGCCGTTCTAACATTAACATTAGCGGTTGGGTAATCGGTACTTAAATGCAAATAACGTGGTGTATCAAAGTCATTATCCCTCCAAACCGATGAAATATAGTAAGTATAAAGGTTGTTACAATCTAAATCAATATCATTAGCAGGACAATCAGGATCAAGGCTGTCAATCAATCCATCTCCATCATCATCAACATTATTTCCACAGATTTCTCCTGCGGCCAACATCAACGTAAAATTATTACTTTCCAATCCTAAGTCGGGAATAACCGAATTAGTAACTTCGGCACGATAAACACCATTATCACTAACAGAATAGTTAGTTAAAGTGAGCATTGGCTCGGTAGTCGTTGCTACAAGGTTACCATCTTTATACCATTGGTAGCTATTGGTAGTTACGGTGTCATCAATCCCCAGGTTTAAGGTGATACTACTATTATAAACAGTAATCATCGTATCCGCTAGGCTTCCTACTTTATCTTGAACATTATAATTATAACCATCCGTTCCTGCAATGAAATTATTAGCAATATGCGTATTTAATGCACTAAAATTTGGTAAAAAATCTTCAAATGTAAAATCATTATCATGTAACTCTAACTCGTTCAAAAATGGCATTGTCAGTGAATAATCAGGTATTACTCCTGATAAGTCATTATTATCAACAATCAATTTTTCTAAATGAGTTAGACTCGCCAATACGGGTAAATTTCCTGTCAATTGATTAAAATCAACATCAAAATACTCTAAATTAGGCATTCCATCAAAATTTGGAATCATGTCTGATAAAGCATTGTGTTCCAAATTTAATATCTTAATCAATGCTAAATTGTAATTAGGAATTGCACCTGTAAAATTATTATTACCTAGACTAAGTTGTTTTAATAAAGGTGTTGTAGAGAAATCAGGTAAATCACCTGACAAATTATTATAATCTAAATGTAATGTTTCTAAGGAAGGTAAATTCAAATTCGCTAATGTGCCAGATAGGTTATTGTTTTCTAATGCTATCAAATTCACACAACCATTGGCATTCGTTCCGACTCCGTGCCAAGTGTCAATAGAACCAACTAACCACGGATTACCTAAGTTTGGCGTTGGTGTATTCACTCCATGAAGGAAAAATGATGCCGTTGTATAAGTCCAATTTGTACCATTATTGTTATTATACAAATCAACTAATACTAACGAATCGCTAGTATTATCAACTGATACAACAACTGGATTATTCGCATAAGTAACTGGGCAAGTATTATCACTATTGCGTGCCATGAGTTCGTAACTACCATCAGCTAGACCTATAAAAGAATTGCTAGTCTGCCAAGTCATTCCATTATCAATAGAATATTCATAACTGCCACTGCCACTTGTTACAGTCATTGTAACTGTACCGTCTGTTGAGCCACAATCGCTTACATCTGTCGTTGTGTGCGATATAATATTAGGTGAAGTAGATTGTAATGTAACTGGATTGGTGATGATTCCTATGGGGCAAGTTCCATCGGCATTTCTAACAAAAGTATAATAAGTTCCTCCTGTAAGCCCAATAAAACTATTACTAGCCTGCCAAGTCGTACCGCTATCAATCGAATATTCATAGCTACCACTTCCATTTATTGCAGTTATTGTGATTGTTCCATCAGATGCTACGCAACTACTCTCATCGGTGGCTGTAAGTGTCAATAAAGTTGGCCCACACTGGCTATCTTCACAATCCGTCAAGCCATTTCCATCATCATCTAAGCTATTTCCACAAATCTCAATTGGATTAAATCTAACTCTATAAACGGCTCCGCTCAATGTCAATTCTGTTACGATGCTATTCGTTACCACGACCGTGTAATTACCTGTATCCGCCGCTGTGATATTAGATAAAGTTAATTGATTGGTAGTTGTATTTTGTAAAAATGAGCCATTCAAATACCAAGCGTAAGTATTAGTAGTCACGCCTGCATCTATACCTAAGTTAATTGTATGACCTTCACCTACTGCCACCAAAGTCGTATCATTCACACCAAAATTAGATTGTGGTGCAACTCTAAAAGTATCCTCTGCTATGCTTTTATTTCCTTCAATCAGGTTACGATTATTAATATAATTTGGAATAAAATCTTCAAAAGTCAATTCATTTTGGTCAATTAATAATTTTTTTAGTTTAGTCAAGTTATCCGAATAATCTGGAAGATTTCCAATAAGGTTATTTCTTTCTAAATTTAAAATTTCCAAATCTGATAAATTAGAAAAATCAGGAACATCCGTGAATGCATTTCTATCCAAATCCATTGCCTTCAATAATGGCATATTAGAAAAATCAGGAACTAAACCACCAATATTATTATTATCAATATCAAACTCAATCAAGCTAGGAAGTCCCGTAAAATCAGGAAGCCCCGTAAATTGATTTTCATCTAATTCTAATAAAGTTAATTTAGGCAAGTTTGTAAAATTAGGAATACCATTTTGTAAATCATTATTTTGAAGACTCAAATGCTCCAAATTAGGTAAGTTAGGCAAGTTAGGAAGCGAACCATTCAAGTTATTATTATTCAAAATCAATTGCTTCAACTGTGGTAAATCAAGGTTAGGTAAACTGCCTCCCATTCCCATATTGACCAAAGTTAACGTATCGACACAACCATCTTCATTGACTTTTACACCATGCCAACTCGCAAAGGGTTGTCCTGTCAACCAATTATTTCCAACATTTGAAATCGTGTTCGTTCCATTTCCATAAAAATGTGTCTGATAATTATAAGTACCTGTGCCATATGACCACGATGAACCATTTGCCGCGATATACAAATCAACCAATTGCAATGAATCTGCCGTTGTATTTTTAATAATGGTAACAGGATTATTCGTGTAAGTCTTTATACAAGAACCGTTTCCATTTCTAACTAAAACATCATAATTCCCCGAATTTAAGTTAGAAAATGTGTTATTGACACTCCACGTTGTACCATTATCAATAGAATATTCATAACTTCCTGAACCATCACTTGCTACAATGACAATGCTTCCATCTGTAGTTCCGCAATTTGTAGTATTAGAAGGTGTTACGGTTTGAATAGTTGGTGTCAAATCTTCAAAATCATAAGATATAGCATCCGTAACCATACAAGCCGTTTCGACAGAATTACGAACACGCGCTTGATAAGAACCTGCGCCTAAATTATTGAATACATTATTGGTTTGCCAATTTGTACCATCCAAAGAATATTCCCATGTTCCTGTATTAGAAGTTGTAATTGTAATAATACCATCATTATTACTACAAGTCGGAATCGCTGTCAAAGTAACGGTGTTGATTACAGGAAAATCAGACCCCGTGAGTATTATCGGGTTATTAGTGTAAAAAGTAGTACAACTATGATTTCCTGTATCGCGGATAACTATATTATAAGTACCTGCTGGTATATTATTAAAGTTTTTTGAGTTTTGCCAAGTTACGCCACTATCACTTGAAAAATGAAAATCTCCTGGGCTTCCTACAATATTCACTTTTAATTTACCGTCAGAAGCTCCACAAGTAGGTTCTGTTTCTTCTACATCTGTAATAACTGGAGAAGCAGCTTGTGCTACAACCTTCGGGTTGTTGCTATAAGCAGTTTGGCAAGTTATTCCTCCTAATAACGTGACAATATTATAATTTCCACCCGACAAATTCATGAAACTATTTCCTACTTGAGAAGTAGCACCATTATCAATTGAATATTCAATCAACTCCGAAGAAGTCACCGCTTCCGAATAGTTACCATTCTCATCCAAATAAGATAACAGGAAAAACTCATCTCTGATTAAATGACCTAATATGTTTTTACTACACTTCAAATCTATTCGACCATCGACTGTTGGTGTATCAAAATGAACATGGTCACCAAAGTCTGACAACCCAAAATCAGAAGCTACAATATGCAAGATGTCTCCTGTTTTTACATTTGAAATAGAACCAACAGTTGTATGCGCGGAGTTTCGTATTGAGATAGAACTCACATCTGGCCCCCAATATCGAACAGTTACTTCGGTTTTATCATTTGTACAATTAGTAGAATAATTTAACTCCGAACCACAAAAGTTATTAGCGCCATC
Organism: uncultured Saprospiraceae bacterium; assembly: GCA_937127195.1. GTDB lineage: Bacteria > Bacteroidota > Bacteroidia > Chitinophagales > Saprospiraceae > CAKZLL01. The sequence continues at coordinate 5,869 of CAKZLT010000230.1, read as the reverse complement.
AATATGCCCTAATACTTTGAACGCGCCTTTCGTTGTTCCAACAATTGGACTACTATTAAGATTCCAACAATCCGATTCGAAAGTCTCTGTTGTTCCAGTTCCTACTTGTAAACCAATAGTTGACCATTCCGAAATGCTATAATCACTAGCGTTTATTCTTAAAATATTACCATTATTTACATTAGTAATTGTTCCAAGAGTGTTATTTCCATTATTCTTAATAGTAATAGTTTCATTATCATTACCTGAGTATAATATGGTATATCCAACTAAACTATTTCCACTACATTCGCAATTTTCATTTTCAAAACTCGCATTAATAGTAATTCCTCCATCATTCGCACCGCAACTAGCATCTGTAGAATCCACAGAATGAATAAAAATAGAAGCTGGAGCAATGACTACTGCTGTATTTGCATCAAATAGCTCACAAGTATTATCACTATTTCTAATACCTACATTGTAAGAATGACTTGCCAAATTTGTAAAACTACTAGAGGATTGCCAAGTAGAACCACTATCAATAGAATATTCATACGTGCCGCTTCCTAGCGTTGCTGTAATATTGATTATACCGTCAGAAGCTCCACAAGCCGTAACATCGGTTATTGCAACCGTTGAAAGTACAGGTCCACAATCACTATCTTCACAATCAATATCACCATCATTATCATCGTCGATGCTATTTCCACAGATTTCAGTAGGAGGAGCATTTAGATTGATTTGAACAGTTGGTCCATTAAGCGTTAAGCCTGTTACAACACTATTTGTTATTTCGACCGTATAAGTGCCAGTATCTGCCGCTGTTATGTTATTAATAGCTAACTTATTGGTCGTTGTGGTCGTCAAAGGATTTCCATTTAAGTACCATTGATAGGTACTTGTCGTTACACCACCATCAATTGATAGGTTAATTGTATAGTTTGAACCTAAATCGACAGAAGCTGTGGCATTATTACCGACGCTAGCTTGCGGTGAACGACTAAAACTACTAATCAAGCCATTATTAGCAACAAAACTACTTTCTAAGTCTTCGAAAGTCAATTGGTTCTTTTGAATACGTATAGTTATTAGATTAGGCGTATTATCCGAAAAATCAGGTAAACTCCCTGTTATCTTATTGTTTCTTAGGTTTAAAACTTTTAATTGAGGTAAGTTCGTAAAATCTGGAACACTTCCTTGTATTTCATTAAAGCGAAGTATCAAATGTTCTAAATTGGGCGTATTCGTAAAATCGGGTAAGTTAGAAACCTTTCCATTAAGAATTCTCAACTCTTGCAAGTTGGGCAAACCAGTAAAGTCAGGTATAGTCCTTGCATCTTCTAAATCCAATTCCAATAATATCAATTCCCCCAATTGCAAATTGGGTAGATTACCCGAAAATCCATTATCAATAATAGAATATACCTCCAATAGAGGTGTTTTTGTGAAATTTGGAAAAGGGTTTCCTGCAAAAGCATTGTTATCTCTAATAAAAATTTCCTCAAGACTCGGTAAATTAATATCAGGCATTGTTCCTGTCAGGTTATTCGAAATCAATTCAAGTCTCGTTACACAACCACTACTATTAGTAGTTACACCATGCCAAGTACTAATAGGTTGTGCGAAATTCCATGCAGTACCTGCATTCGCAATATTAATTGTAAGGCTACCTCCATAGATATTTGCACCATGAAAATGCGAACTTGCTGTATAATTCCAAGATACGCCACCATTATTATTATATAAATCTACTAATGCTAATGAATCCGTTGTAGGATCACAGACAGACATAATGACCCAAGCGGTATCTAAGTTACCTCCCAAATCTGAAATGACATATTGAAAACTATCAAGACTAGCACTCGGAGGAGAATAATTAATCAAATCATCTGAATAGTCGTCTGGCGTTCCATTGTTGTTTATACTAAGACCACCACTCAAAGCAGACAAACCATTTACACCATCAAGCCCAACCGAAACAATCCGAATAGTATCACAAGAAATTGGATCAGCATCTCCGTTTCCTAATACATCCAATGTTTGAAATAATCCCGTATTAGTAATTCGGTCATCAACTGCAACAGGTTTATCATCTATTTTAAAACCAACCGTTACTGTTTTCGTTCGACTAGAACCATCTTGAACTGTAACATCCACCAAATCGCAACCACAAAAATCAGTTGGAGCAGTATAAGTCAAATCATTTCCAGAAAAGCTAATTATACCATTAGTTGCTAATACGCTCTGAATAGAATTTCCTCCTAGCAATGATTCAATGGTTAAAGTATGCGTTGTAGAAGCACCATTTTTAATCGTATCTGCAACATAAAAATCACTATACGATATTGAATTACTTGCGTCCACTACCTCTATAACGCCATTATAATCATTCAAATAATCAAACCCGCCACCACCCAAGGTAGCAAAAATCGTCTCAAAAGTCAATTGAGCAAAATAAAATGGCACATCAGATTCAACTATATTATCACCACTAATAATATCTACATCATCAAAATAAACAATAGAATAATTCGATTTACCTGTAACTGTCGTAGCTGTCGAAAACGTTGTATAAGGCTGACCATTCAAGGTCAAACTACTCAATCCCGCATTTTTAATAACTACATAGGCTGCATTACTATCCATATCAATTCGTGGAAATTTGATATACTTAGAACCTAATACTTTATCAATCGGAGGTGGTATAGCCAACCCAACCTCTTTTCCTGTTTCACTTGAATAATGATAAACATAAACATCCTTGTTAGATGAAATATAATATGGTGTTCCTGCTGAACCAGATAAGTCAACTTGATAAACTTCTCCATCATCTAAATCTTCAACAGGCGACCCCATTCCATTCAAATATATATCCGTATCATCAGCCAAAGCCAATACCAAAGCAAAATCACCCGAATTAGCTGTTCCCGAAGCTCTTGACAAAATATATTCTTTACCCACCTTTGCTATCGGTAATACTTGCACCACTCCGCCTTCCGCATTCAATCCTCCTTGACTAACGTGTGATTCTCCCGAATTGACCGCAATAGGCTTATTTGAAATAATACTCAATCCTTCAAATCTTTCATTATCATCCTCATCTGGCAACACCATATAAGTTTCTCCTGCGTCAAGTGTAACCATGAAAGAAGATGTACCCAAACCTCTAAAATCATCACCATCATTATCAAAAGTAACCGTTGTATTATCTTCTGTAGCTATCACAGACGCAAAGTGAAGCTGATCTTTTGAAAAGTCAGCCGTAGTCCCTGTTTGAGTAGCTACACTAAAAGCTGTGCCGAGTGCTTCTTTTCCTTTAAAAGCCGTTATTATCCCATAAGTATTTTTTTCAATTGAAAATCGAATATTGACAGGTGTCGAAGTCTTGATAATCAAACCGACATCTCCTTTGACTGCATTTATATCATTCGATAATACTTGGTCAAAAGAAATTGGGAGAACAGCTCCAGAAGTAACAAAAGTGTCTATCTGAATTAAACCCGTAGCATTTGTAATAGTAACTTCTGTTCTATCATAAATCGTTGATATATAAGGATTATTCGGGGTGTACTTGTCATTATCTTTCCAAATTGGAGCAACATGATAAAAGTATTCCCCTTCGCAGGACGGAGGAGGCGCTGATAAGTTGGAATAAGTTGAAGTAAAAGGAGCATTAAAACTATGGTTCAAATTACTCCAATCTGATGTAATTGAATTAGCAACTAAACTTGTGCTGCAAATTAAAAAGAGATAGAGAGGTAAAATTCTATTATTCATTTGTCTGGATTGTGGTTTCAATTCCTTTGCTCAAAAAAAAAAATTCGGATGCCCTTTCAAACAAAAAGCATCCGATTTCACTCAGTAAATATATGTTGTTCTTAATACAAATTTAGAAAAAAGCAAGTTATCAACGATGATAGATAAACTACTTTTCTGCTTTATTCATTACGTAATTTCTTAAGAATCAAAATATAAAACTTACTCACCTTTTGATTCTATCATTACTCCCAAAATCGTACCGTTTGCAGCATTCGTTTTAGCAGAAATTTTACTTTCATTAAATTGAACTTCATTATAAGGAATTAATTCATCTCCCAAAACGGATTCTAGCCTTTCTTCCATTGGTAAATCACTATTTCTAACATCTTCAATGATTGTCTCTATATCTCCCAATAAGTTATAAGAATACAATACGAACAAGTAATCGTTTCCTGAAACTTGTTTCTGCAAAGCTGTTTTTTCCCCAGGAATAGCAATTTCGGCAGCATCATAAGGAACTAATGGACTTTCCGTGTATCCAAATTTCTGCTTTTTATCATCATTAGAATGGTTAGCCATTAATCTCATTTTTGGCCAATGCAAATTCGCATTATTATTTCCATCTAGACTAAATACATAGACGTAGCGATTTTTCTTAATATTCTTAGCCACCAACTGAAACAACTGTCCCAATTCCCAATCTTTCTTTACTAATGAGTAATGATTTCCAACCAATTCAACCTTAGCTTCCTCAAAAAGAATATCCTCACCTACCATATCCGTAGGATACCTAAACACAAAATCGCCATGTAATTCAAGTTTTTCTGGTCGAGCTTTTTTTCTACCTGACTTGTGTTTCACATTTTCATCCTTATTTACGAATGGCTCAAATGGATCTCTAGGCTTTTTTTCTTCCTCTGCTATAATTTCACCAACCTCAGGCAAATGCAATTGATAGCCCAATACGCAGTGTTTTGCAAAATCTTTATATTTTACTTTTACAAATCCTTCATCCCCCCAATCAGAACCCCAACTATTCATCAATTCAAATGATTTTTGAATATCATTATAACCAACCACTACCATTGCGTGAGGATATAATTGGTCTCTATCCACATCCTGTGGCTTCCAAAAAACCTTTTGCTTCGTAAAATCTCTAAAATTAGGTGTCAAAAACATACCAACTACCACAGGATAGCCTTCTGCAAGACTTCTTTTTATCTTTCTAATTTTAGTTTCTACCGAAGCATTTTTCATAAATAATTGATAATAATCCTTAATCTTGTTTTCCTTTGCCTGTTGCTTTTGATTAGCTCCTGGCAACACCGAACACTCTTCATTATCAATATTAAACGTTTGTTTTTTACAAACGCCTTCCTTTTTTAATAATTGAAATGCCGAAGGAAACGAAGCTCCCGCATACATACAATTTTTATCTTGCACCAATTGATTATAGATAAACAAAGGAGAGAAAGCTTGGTCTGTAATAAAAGTTTTATTCACCCATTCCTGCTCACGAGCCGCCATTATCGTCAATGCCGCATAACCCACTGACCAACCAACACACGAAGGCAATTCTCCTTGATCTTGTGGCGTAGGTGCAAAACGCCTCAAATCCACTTTGATTTTCATTGCGTTTTCATTGAATTTTGTACCTGTAAAATCTGAAATTACAGGTGTTGTTTGGTCATCATCCATGACTAAACCCGTATTTACTTGTGCTGATAAAGAGAACGAGAATAGCCCGACTATGGCTATCATATAGATACACTTCATAATTTTCTTATTGTTTCATGAAAATTTCAACTAACCATTCTGATTGTTACTTTTTGGATGTTAGATAACATCAATTAAAATTTTCTTTACTTATTTATTTATTTCTAAAAGTAATATATTAGTTTCTTCTGCAAATTATATTCCACATTAATAAATCAATAATGAAACAGGCTGACACACAACTAAAAAGCACTCTAAACACTAATAATTCTAGTCAATAAGTAATTGATTTGAACCAGTAGTCTTTGGCTCTATATGATTTAGGTTGGTTGATATTTTAAAAAAATAGGTTATATCAAACTTCAATCAAACCTTATAGGTTTTAAAAACCTATAAGGTTTAGAGAATCGAT
>CAKZLT010000229.1 GCA_937127195.1 uncultured Saprospiraceae bacterium | reverse complement strand
GAAATCGGCAATTACAGGAAATGTACCAACCATAAAAGAAACAAAGCACTGGTTTTTACCATTAGACAAACACGAAGCTTTTTTACGCAAGTGGATTTTAGAAGACCATAAAAAAGACTGGAAAACAAACGTTTTAGGGCAATGTAAATCTTGGTTAGACGATGGTTTACGTCCAAGAGCCGTTACAAGAGATTTAGATTGGGGAATTCCAGTTCCGTTAAAAGATGCCGAAGGAAAAGTATTATATGTTTGGTTTGATGCACCAATCGGCTATATTTCTGCTACCAAAGAATGGGCAGCAAGAGAAGGTAAAAATTGGGAAGATTATTGGAAAAAAGATGATACCAAAATGGTTCATTTTATAGGAAAAGACAATATTGTTTTTCACTGTATTATTTTCCCTTCAATGTTAAAAGCACACGGAGATTATGTGTTGCCAGAAAATGTACCAGCCAATGAATTTTTAAATTTAGAAGGCAATAAGTTATCAACTTCTAAAAACTGGGCAGTTTGGTTACACGAGTATTTAGAAGATTTTCCAAATCAACAAGATGTTTTGCGTTATACCTTAACAGCAAACGCACCAGAAAGTAAAGACAATGATTTTACTTGGAAAGATTTTCAGGCAAAAAACAATAACGAATTGGTGGCAATTTTTGGAAATTTCATCAATCGTGTGGTAGTTTTAACCAATAAATATTACAACGGAGTTGTTCCTACTCCATCAAGTTTTACAGAAATTGATGAAGACACATTGGCTTCTTTAAAAGAATTTCCGAATGTAATTGCAAAATCTATTGAGCGTTATCGTTTTAGAGAAGCTTCTCAGGAATTAATGAATTTAGCGCGTTTAGGAAATAAATATTTAGCCGATGAAGAACCATGGAAAGTAATTAAGCTTGATGAAGAACGCACAAAAACAATTATGTTTGTTGCCTTACAAATTGCTGCAGGATTATCCATTTTATCTGAACCTTTTTTACCATTTACTTCAACAAAATTAAAATCAATTTTAAATGTTGATGCAGATTTAACTTGGGAAGAAGTTTCTGAAAAAGAAGTTTTAATTGCATCAAATCATCAAATAAACAAAGCGGAATTATTATTCTCTAAAATTGAGGATAGTGAAATTACCTCTCAATTAGAAAAATTACAAGCTACCAAATTGGCAAACGAAGCTGAAAACAAAAAAGTTGAACCTCAAAAAGACACCATAGAATTTGATGATTTTACCAAATTAGATATGCGTGTAGGAACTATTTTAGAAGCTACAAAAGTGCCAAAAACTAAAAAGTTATTACAATTAAAGGTTGATGTTGGTATAGATGTAAGAACTATTGTTTCTGGAATTGCAGAAAGCTTTAAACCAGAAGAAATTATTGGACAACAAGTAACTGTACTTTGTAATTTAGCACCAAGAAAATTGCGTGGTGTAGAAAGTCAAGGAATGATTTTAATGACCGATACTCCTGATGGAAAATTAGCTTTTGTTGAACCACAACAAGCTGTAAAAAACGGACAACAAATATCATAATAAAAACATACGTTTACTATATTAGCAACCTCACTTTTTAAGTGAGGTTCTTTTATTTAAAATCTAGTCAATGCAGCTAATTTCTTACATTACCTCTCGTTCTCAAATCTCTCAAAAATCAATTCAAAATACTATTGAGTTATTAAATGAAGATTGTACAATTCCGTTTATATCCAGGTATAGAAAAGAAAAAACGGGGAATTTAAATGAAGTAGAAATAGGAGAAATAGTTAAGTTAAAAGAACAATTTGAAGTTTTAGAAAAAAGGAAAGTAGCTATTTTAAAAGCTTTAAAAGAGCAAGAAGTTTTAACTGGTGAATTAACTTCTAAAATCAATAACACAGAGGTTTTAACTACTTTAGAAGACATTTATCTTCCTTATAAAAAGAAACGTAAAACCAAAGCAGAAGCTGCTCGCAAAAACGGATTAGAGCCTTTGGCGAAGATGATTATGAGCCAGCGAGTAAATAATTTAGATTATACCGCATCTAAATACACTTCTAACGAAGTTAAGAATTCTGAACAAGCATTAGAAGGTGCTCGTTTTATTATTGCCGAATGGATTAACGAGCGTAACGATATTAGAAATAATATTCGTTATCAATTAGAGCGTTTTGCTCAAATTACCACCAAAGTAATTACTGCAAAAAACGAGGATGAAGAAGCTCAGAAATTTAAAGATTATTTCGATTGGTCAGAAAGTTTAAATCGGATTCCGTCACACCGTTTTTTAGCAATTTTGAGAGCAGAAAATGAAGGTTTTATTCGTGTAAAAATTGAAATTGATAAACAAAGAGCACTTCAAAAAATAGAAGAGCGAATTATTCGTTCTCAAAATGAATGTACAAATCAAATTGAATTAGCTATAAAAGATGCTTATAAACGATTGTTATTTCCTTCACTTTCTAACGAAGCATTATCAATCGCTAAAGAAAAAGCGGACGAATCTGCTATTAAAGTTTTTACCAAAAATTTACAACAATTATTACTTGGCGCTCCTTTAGGTGAAAAAAGAATTTTAGCTATTGATCCTGGTTTTAGAAGTGGCTGTAAAGTTGTTTGTTTAAACGCTCAAGGAGATTTACTACAGAACGAAACTATTTTTCCGCATGCACCACAGAATAAAGATACAGACGCAATTAAAAAAATAAGTTCGCTTACCGATGCTTATAAAATAGAAGCCATTGCTATTGGAAACGGAACGGCATCAAGAGAAACAGAACAGTTAATAAAGCGCATTCATTTTAAAAATAAAATAGAAGTTTTTGTAGTTAGCGAAGCAGGAGCATCGATTTATTCGGCTTCAAAAATTGCACGCGATGAATTTCCTAATTATGATGTTACGGTTCGTGGTTCAGTTTCCATTGGTCGTAGATTAGCTGATCCATTAGCAGAGTTGGTTAAAATTGATGCAAAATCTATTGGAGTTGGTCAATATCAGCATGATGTGAGTCAGAGTTTACTCAAAAGTCGTTTGGATGGCGTGGTCGAATCTTGTGTAAATACGGTTGGTATTAATGTAAATACAGCAAGTAAACATTTGTTGACTTATGTCTCAGGATTGGGCGAACGTTTGGCACAAAATATTGTTGAGTATCGAGCTAAAAACGGTTCATTCAAATCGCGTAAGCAATTGATGAAAGTACCGCGAATGGGAGATAAAGCCTATGAACAATCAGCTGGTTTTTTGCGTATTCGAGCAGGAAAAAACGCTTTAGATAATACTGGAGTGCATCCTGAAACTTATTCTATTGTAGAGCAAATGGCAGCAGATTTGAATTGTAAAGTTGCTGATTTGATTCAAAACAAATCTCTTCGCCAACAAATTCAACTCCGAAAATATACAACTAAGGAAATTGGTTTGCCAACCTTACAGGACATTTTGAAAGAGTTGGATAAGCCAGGATTAGACCCACGCGGAAAGGCTCAATCTTTTTCTTTTTCGGAAGGAATCGAAAGTATTGGGCAGATTCGCGAAGGAATGACTTTGAATGGAATTATCACAAATATTACCAAGTTTGGTGCATTTGTAGATATTGGAATTAAGGTTTCGGGCTTGATTCACGTTTCACAAATGGCGGATAGGTTCGTGTCTGACCCTATGGAAGTGGTCAAGTTAAACCAACAAGTACAAGCTAGAGTAATTGGCATTGATATAAAAAGAGAACGTATTCAGCTTTCGCTAAAAAGTTAAATATGAAGTAATTAAGCGTCGGGTGTCTTTGAGGCATTCGACGTTTTTTTTATAATGTGAAATTCTATATATTTAAGTTTAATTGTGAATGTAGGCGCGAGGAGGGGTAAAGTAATTATTCATTATGGTAAAGCAAACGGTGCTATTTATTATTTTTTTATTGCTATTAGGTTGTGATTGCGAAGAATTGACTCTTCAACGCGAAAATTATATGGGAAATGAATTAAGAATAGACGGGTTTTATACGGCCAAACTTTATAGGTATGACCCTTTTATTACATCAATTTATGTATTATATAATAATGGGGTACTTTTCGAACCTGGTGGAATCGAAGGTGATAATAGAGAAGATTTATTGGATTTTATGTCTAATTTAAAAGATAGAGACTTTAACTCAAGAGAAGGAGATAGAACTTCTTGGGGAATATTTATAATAGATGGGAATAATATTTTTATAGAAAAATGGTTTCCATCTGCATCATGTACTACGTCGCAATTAAAAGGTAGAATTACAAGTGATACTTCCTTTGTATTGGAGAATAATAACGAAGAATATATCTTTAATGAATACTCCCAGAAGCCGGACAGCACGAATATTTTTATAGATTAAACTCTAAAAATTACTGCTCGATACTAGCTGTGCTAGTAATCGGACATAAGAGTCACCTGCTTGTTGTAGAGCATCGGCAGCCAGAGTTTGTAACCGACATAAGAATTGATTAGTGTTTTTTGGCTGAAAGCCGAGACCAATATTCGCGTGCGACCACAGGTCGTAGCGAGCAACTTGTACGTAGATTTGAATTATGAATGTGGGTGCGAGCAAGGGTATTTTTCTGTTTTTTACCCATTTGGAATAAGATTAAAAAATCAATCATTTTAAAAAACTCAACTATTATTCAAGTAAGGGAGTAGGAAAAAAATAATGTACCCAATCTAGCTTTTTCTTTTCCATTTTTAAAAACATAAAAAATAGCTCCGTCCCGAGGCTTCGGGATGCACCGATTTTCTATATTTATTCGGTCAAGCCTCATGAAGAAGTTCTTAAAAAGAAAAATAAAGTCGCTATATCGGGTACATT
>CAKZLT010000228.1 GCA_937127195.1 uncultured Saprospiraceae bacterium | reverse complement strand
TTCACATTTGACCTGAGCGAATCATTGACAGAAGCTATCATCAGAAAACTCATATTTTATATTTTTTTAATTAATAGAAAAAAAAGTTAGTCTTTTTTATAATTAAAACGATAACCATCACTGGTACTAAAAACAACCAACCACTAATATTGAAAGCCTCATCAATTGCCGACAAGATAGCTGTATTATCTGCTATTCCTGTTGTCGTTTGAGTTAATCCGAGTATTGTAAAAATGATTAAAGTAACTACAATCGAAGGTATTGTAGTCAATGACATATACTTGATATGGTCAAACAATTTTGCTCCAGCCATTGCAGGCGCAAGGTTCGTCGTATCCGAAAGCGGCGACATTTTATCACCAAAATACGCACCCGAAATGACCGCACCTGCCGTCATTCCTGCCGACAAACCAAGTGCCGTTCCGATACCGACTAGCGCAATACCAACCGTCGCGGAAGTCGTCCAAGAACTACCCGTTGCTATCGAAATAATCGCACAAATAATCACCGTAGCAGGAAAAAAGATAGTTGGATTCAAGATTTGAAGTCCATAATATACCATCGAAGGAATAATTCCGCTAATGAGCCAAGCTGCCGCCAAAGCACCAACCATCAATAGAATTAGCAAAGCTCCAGCCGTCGATTTGAAGTTATTTCCTACTTCTTCAATCATGGACTCATAGCTGACTTTATTTCTAAAACCAACCATTGCAGCTACTGCACCACCCAATAATAAGATAAATTGATTAGAGCCACTCAGAGCATTATCTCCAAATACAGATACGTTGAAAGCCAGTAATCCGACCAAAATCACCACAGGAATTAGTGCTTCCCAAATATTTAATTCTTTATTTTCAATAATATGTTCGTCTAATTGATTATTATCCATTGGTTTTATTTCATTTTAGTAAAAAAATTCATCTGGCTAAAGTTATCATTTTTTTATAAAAAAAAACATCCCTAATATCTTTCGTTTGTATAAATTTAAAAAAATCATCAATAACGTCTATTTCCTTTCTTAATTCTTCCTTAAACTCATTTTAAAATAAGATTAAATAATTTTTTCCTTTGATGTTTTTCGATTTTATAGTTTCTTTGCAGTACGATTTGAAAATTATTTGTAATCACACAATAAAAAAATTGAAATATGAGTCAATTAAGTACCGCTGAGGATAACAAGAAAGACACAAAAGGAAGTGGACTTTTTGCATATTTTGTAATGGGTTTCATTGCTTTTATATTATTACTTGTATATATCTATGGTAGAAATGGCGATGGTTTACCATTATAATATACCATCAATTGATGGTTTTAGCTATTATTTGTTCGAAAAGGATGCCTATTTAGGTATCCTTTTCTGATTTTATGTGGTTTGTCTAAAATCATAAAGAACCCAAAAAACTATATAGAAATATCTCTGAATACAGAATTAGGGAGTAGTATTTTGCTGATTGTAACGTTTTGCAGTGATAACTCTGAAAAGGGTTGCTAGACGTGAATTTTGCTATCACTGCAAAACGTTACAATCAGGTATTTTTAAATAATCTACATCAAACTGGAAAATATTTAATCTCAACTACTTAGGCCAAGTTATTATAGTTGGTATGGTTTCAAATAACCGAAATAGTTAACGACCAATATGTAAAACTTTTGTTTGTTTAATTTGTATATTTAATCTGGTGATTATAATGTGGTGATTTTTCTAAAAAAAAAATTATACTATAAAACCTGATAATTAAGTACACTCTAACAAAAATTTGTTTACAATTTAAAAAGCTAACGTAGCGCGACGAGCCTCGTCGCCCGACTATTAAAAGCGGCTTTTGTTAGTGTGGCGACGAAGCTCGTCGCGCTACAAAGTATTAAAACTTTTGAAACAGTGTATTAAGGGAGTAGGCAAAAATAACCTACAAGGTTTTAAAAATCTTATAGGTTTACAACGATTAAATATCTCAAATTACTTACTTATAATACTCGACTAACCAATCATTTTACAATTTTTACAATATGAAAATAAGAATAGGCGGCGTTCCAGAACATTTTAATTTACCTATTCATTTGGCTATTGAAAATGGTGATTTTTTAAAAAAAGGCATCGAAGTCGAATGGATAACCTTCAAAGGTGGAACTGGGCAAATGACGCGCGCGCTTCGAGAAGATGAGGTTGACGTTTGTATTTTACTCACTGAGGGGATTATTACTGATATAATAAAAGGCAACCCAAGTAAAATTATTAGTCAATATGTAACAACTCCTTTGGTTTGGGGCGTTCATACTGCCGCGAATAACAAATTGCAACAACATTCTGATATTTATACTAAAAAATACGCTATTAGTCGCTTTGGGTCGGGGTCTCACTTGATGGCTATTGTGGACGCAAATACTCAAAAGGAAGCCTTAGATGCTTCTCAGTTTGAAGTTATCAAAAATTTAGATGGCGCATTAGAATCGCTTTCTAACCTTGAAACAGACGTTTTTTATTGGGAAAAATTTACGACCAAACCTTATATTGATAATGGTCAACTCAAGCGCGTTGGAGAGTTCATAACGCCTTGGCCTTGCTTTGTCATTGCTGCTACAAACAAAATTATAGCTAGTCAGCCAGATGCAATTACTCAAATGTTGGAAGTTATTCATCAATCTTGTCGGGCTTTTATGCAAAATGATGAAGCCGTTCAGTTGGTTAGTCAGCGTTATCATCAAAAGCTTGAAGATGTGGCGCATTGGTATCATAGTACAGAATGGGCAACTCATGGTTGGGTGAGTAATAAGATGATTAAAAATGTGCTTTTTAATATAAAAACGGCTAATATTATTGAAAAAGATGAAGTAATACCTGAGCTAATATGGAGAAGAAATTAAATGAAGTTATTGTTCTTGGAACGGAAAGGTTGTATCTAACTGAGTTAACAACGAGTGATTCGGACGCTGCTTTTATGTTAGAATTAACAAATATGGCTGAGTGGATTCAGTTTATTGGTGATAGAAACATTCGCAATTTAGGCGATTCAAAAGCTTATATCAAAAGTCGGATTCAAGCATCTTATAAAGAATTTGGTTTTGGTTTTTATAAAGTTTGTCTCAAAACTAATGGAACACCTATCGGAATTTGTGGAATTGTTAAGCGTCCAACACTCCAAAATGTCGATATAGGTTATGGTTTCTTGACGAGATATACAGGTAAAGGTTATGCCTATGAAGCTTCCAAAGCTACTTTGGATTATGCTATGAATGATTTAAAAATCAAAAAAATAGTCGCGATTACTTCCGAAAACAACCAAAAATCACAACGACTTTTAGAAAAACTAGGTTTAAATCAAATAGATAAAATAGAAGAAAAAGAATATGGTGTTTCATTACTTTTTTCAACTCAATAAAATGACTTTTGAAATAAGAAAAACGGTTACTAAACTTTTAAAAGTTTAGTAACCGTTTTTTTTTAAGTAAGTAACCAATCGAAAATAAGTATAGATTAAAAATGGTATAACACCTTGATAATCAAAACTTATTCACTCATTATATCATTCCTTAATTCCGTCATTGTACTTACCATGTACTTATTTCAAAAGTGGTAATACTATTTAACAATCACCTTCTTAGTAATTCTAGCACCATCATCCAACGATTGGAAAACAACCACATAAGTTCCTGTTTCTAATTGATTGACATTCAACTGCTTTGTTTCACTACGATTGATATTTAAATCTTCATTGATTAATAATCGCCCCGTAATATCATATAATTTTAATTGCCAATTACCATCTACATTGAAGTCTATATTCAAAATATCAGAGACTGGATTTGGGTAAATTTCAATTCTATCATCATTAATTACATCTTCCGTTCCAACCAAAAATACGGTTATATCAAACGAAGAAGTATCCGTTCCACAGATATTCGTAGTAATTAAAGAAGCTGTAAAATCACCAGAAGACTGATAAGTATAGTTTGGTGAAGTGGCAACCGATTGAGAACCATCTCCAAACATCCATAAGTAAGAATCTGCAAATTGTGATTGATTCGTAAAATCAACGGTACGTTCTACAATCGACGTAGTAAATGCTGAAACAGAAGCACCATTTACATCCAACATTTTCGTATCAGCAGGACAATTATTGGCATCCGTTACCGAAATCGTATAAGTTCCCAATGGCAAATTCGTCAAACTATTAGGCGTAATCACATAAGGAGGCGTTCCACCACTTGGCGTAACTGCAATCGAACCGTCATTTCCATTACAAGCATTAGCCGACACGGTTGCATTTGCACTAATTACTGCAGGTTCTGTAATAGCTCCCGTTGCTGTCTGTGTACAATTATTTGCATCTGTAATGGTTACCGAATAGTTTCCTACTGCCAAATTGTTGATTGTTGCACCTGTTGCATTATTACTCCAAGCATAAGTTGCTGGCATTGTCGCATTAGCAAGAGACAACGCAATTGAACCATTTGCGTCACCATTACAAGCCACATTAACCACCGATTGAGTAACTGCAATTGCCGCAGGAGAAGCATTAACCGTAGCCGTACTAGTTGTTGCACAACCATTGACATCTGTGATAGTAACTGTAACTGTTCCTGCTTGTAAGTTGGTAGCAGTTATACCTGTTGTATTGTTACTCCAAGCATAAGTATAACCTCCTGTTCCACCTGTTACGCTCACTGAGGCACTTCCCAAACTATTATTACAAACAGGTTGAGTTATCGAAACCGTTGCACTCATAGAAGAACCTGCATTTACAGCAAAAGTGCTTGTTCCTGTACAACCATTCGCATCCGTAACAGTTACGGTATAAGAACCCG
>CAKZLT010000227.1 GCA_937127195.1 uncultured Saprospiraceae bacterium | reverse complement strand
TTATTGATATTTTGATTGATAATTGTGCTAACTCCTGCTTGACTTGGGTCGCAAGTCGTCGTGGTTAATCGCGTTGTATCGCTTGTCAATAAGGTATTGGTAGTAATAATGACGCTATCACAGCCGTATTGATTCGTTAGATTTTGAGTAAAAATGCCCGCTTGAGTTGCGTCGCAAGTTTCCAAATCAATCAAAGTCGTATCCGTCGAACCAAACTCTAACATCAAAGCTGTAATGACACTAACGCCATCGTGATTGTATTGATTGGTGTTCGTAACTAATCCATTATTAGGCGTTTCAAAAGTCGCAATTACCTCGTTTGTTGTTAATCCGTTTGGCAATTGTGCTTTTAAAATGTAGTTTTCGTTGATATTGAAACCTTGTCCGTTGCCATCATTTCCATAAACGGCAATCGAAAAATTCTGACCATTTTGAAATATCCCCATTCCCCAAATAGAATCTTGTTGGTCAAAAATTCCAATCAACGTTCCGTCAACAATTGGGTTTTCATTCGCAGAAGTCAAAGCATTTACAGGAAAAATAATCGTTGCATTCTCACCAGTTGCAATAGGCGTATTCCAAGTTGTTGTAATATTATTACAAGGCTTATTGACCGTTATATTTTGACAAAAAATACTATCGCCACAAGCGTTTTTGGCAGTTAAACAAATCGTATAATTGCCATCATTCGTATAAGTATGCGTCAATAAAGTATCATTTTGATTAAAAATAGTACCATCGCCCAGCATCCAAATACTAGAATCTGCATCGGTAGAATTATTTTTCAAAATAACATTTAAACCACTTTGAATGACTTCAAAAGCAGCGATTGCCGTTTGTCCACCACTTCCAGATAACGTAATTGTCGTGTCAATCGAACAAGTATTATTCCCATTATCAATCGAAATCGTGTAATTACCTGCGATTAGATTATTGAAAATACCGTTTGATTGTGGCGTATTTCCATTGATGCTATAATTTAAAATAGTGCTACCAGAAGCCGTCAAATTAATCGAACCGTCATTTGCATTACAAAAAGAAGGCGTTTGAGTAATTACGCCACTAATGCTCAATAAACTCGGTTGAACCAAACTAATCACTGACCATGCAGCAAGACAAGTATCCGAAATATTCCGAACCAAAGGAGCATAATTGCCTGAACTCAATCCTGTAAAACCTCCAGTTGATTGCCATGTCAAGCCATTATCAACACTAAATTCCATTGGATTAGCAGAAGTGGCTGTTATTGTAATAGCTCCATGATTAGTATTACAATTTGTTGGGCTAGAACTAGCAACATTGCTAATTACAGGCAAATCAGCGCAAGCAACTATTGGCACAATCGTAACTGTTTGACAAGTGGTATCCGTTCCGCAAGCATTCGAAGCATAAAGACAAACATTGTAAGTGCCTGCCGTTGTGAAAATATGAATTGGATTGGTTTGATTAGAAGTCGAACCATCTCCAAAATCCCAAGAATATGTCAAAGCATCAACCGAACTATTATTAAAATTATAAGAAAGTCCAGTATTTGTATAATTGAAATTAGCCGTTGGAGTTGCGGCAACTAAAGGTGTATAAGTCGCATCAAATGACGTTAAACCAAGAATCCCTCCATTAATATAAGTGTGCATTTGAGAAATCGTAGGGCTAATTGGAGAATAACTAAAAAGTACGGTGTCTGTGACAATTCCGTTAGGCAATTGTGCCTTAATGCGAATAGTATCTCCATTATTGAACCCATTGCCAGAACCATCATTTCCTCTCGCAGAAATAGAAATATTTGTTACTCCATTCCAAGTTTCTAATCCCCAAAGGTTGCCCGAATCATCAAAAAGCCCAATCAAAGTACCAATAGGGAGTGGATTTCCGTTGGCAGTTGGATTGCTGGCAATCGGAATAATCAAGGTCGCATCATCGCTTGAAGCCGCTGGCGTTGTCCAAAAAGTAGGTGTAAAACAAGGCGAATTGACTTGAACGGTATGTGAAATCGAGTCGCTACCAGTGGCATTCGTAACCACTAATTTGACGGTAAAAGTCCCACTTGTGCTATAAGTATGTGTCGGGTTATTGGTTGTGCTGGTGTTTCCATCGCCAAAATCCCAAAGGTGCGAAGTCGCGTTTTGGGATTGCGTGCTAAAAGAGGCAACCAAATTATTGGTCGTAAATGTAAAAGCTGCCACAGGTAAGGCGGCGGTCACTTGAACGTTGACGCTATCAGAAGTGACAGGCGACCAACGTCCATTCCCTTGTTCAGAGCGAATGTGCATTGGATGCAAACGATTTAGAAGACTTGCTGCGTTGATGCTCGGTGTGAAGTTGAGTAGATTACTTGGAGTAGATAACGAGACATAATTTTTGCCGCTAAAATC
>CAKZLT010000226.1 GCA_937127195.1 uncultured Saprospiraceae bacterium | reverse complement strand
CAGATTTAAGTACTTTTTCTACTTTACCAGGAATAGCATCTAGTTCTAGCATTAAACGACTAAAACGTTGAGGCTCTATTGTTCCTTTGTTTTTACCAAATAATAGAGAAATTAATGTCAATACTGTAACTTGAGCAGTAAATGCTTTTGTAGACGCCACTCCAATTTCTGGTCCTGCATGTGTATATGCACCTGCATGAGTTTCTCTAGCTATTGAAGAACCAACCACATTACATACACCAAATACAAATGCTCCTTTAGATTTTGCTAATTTAATAGCGGCTAAAGTATCTGCTGTTTCTCCTGATTGAGAAATGGCGATTACAACGTCTTTTGGAGTTATAATTGGGTTTCTATACCTAAATTCAGATGCGTATTCAACCTCAACAGGAATACGTGCTAAATCTTCAAAAAGATATTCAGCAACTAATCCAGCATGCCAAGAAGTTCCACAAGCAACAACAATAATTCTATCAGCATTTAAGAATTTTTCTAAATGGTCATCAACACCTGCCAATTTTATGAGTCCTTGACTAGCAATCAATCTCCCTCTATAAGTATCAGTAATTGCGTGTGGTTGTTCATATATTTCTTTAAGCATAAAGTGGTCATAACCACCTTTTTCAAGGCGTTCTATTTCCATGTGAATTTCTTGAATAACAGGTACTTGAAGTTCATTATCAATTGTTTTGCTTTCAAGTTTACCATCCAAAGAAACCACAGCGATTTCTTCATTATTCAAGTAAATAACATTTTTAGTATGTTCAATAATAGGCGTAGCATCAGATGCTAAGAAGAATTCACCTTCTCCTATTCCTATTACTAACGGGCTTGCTTTACGAGCAGCTACTAATCTATCTGGATTTTTTTTATCAAAAACAACGATTGCATAAGCACCTGTTACTTCCGAAAGTGCAATTCTGACTGCCTCCTCAATTGGAGTTTTGGTTTCTTTCTGAACCTCTTCTATCAGATGAACCAACACTTCTGTATCTGTATCACTCGAAAAAGTATGTCCTTTTTTAATCAAAGCCGCTTTTAATGGCTCATAATTTTCAATAATACCATTATGGATAATTGCAAGATCTTGACTTCCAGAATAATGAGGGTGCGCATTAGTGTCGTTTGGTTCACCATGAGTCGCCCACCTAGTATGCCCAATTCCAATACAACCTTTTGTACTGGTTTTCGTATTCTTTGCGTGATCAACTAGCTGCTGCACCTTACCTTTCTTCTTTATAATCTGAAGCCCTTCGTCAAAAAGAGCAACTCCCGCGCTATCATAACCACGATACTCTAGGCGTTGTAACCCTTTTATAAGAACTGGATAAGCCTCTTTTTGTCCGATATAAGCAACAATTCCGCACATGTTTAATCTAATTTAGTGTAAGTTAATTCTATTTTCATCTGATACTGAGAGTGATTTGCCCCGCCAAGAATTAATCGACTTGGTGCATCTGCTCTACGATAGGTAGAAATATAAAGACTATTGTTTAAAAAATCACCTTCTACAACATCTTGCAAATATCCTGAAATATTCATTCGATATTCTTTAATGGTTGTTCCTGTTGAAGAGTTTTCTTCTACCGTTCCTCCAAAAATTCCATCAATTGTTGAAGTTCTTGAAAGAGAAACAATTACATCTTCAATAACTACTAAGTCACCAGCATCTGTTTTTCTTAATAAAACCAGTTGTTTTGGCAAAGGGTATTCATCATTGTCTGCATCTTGCGCTACTCTTACCACAAGATCTGCTTTATTGACAATAATATTTTTTACATTTTCAATGTAAGGCATATCCACTTTTACATTCAAGCCTTCCATAGATTGAATAAAGGCTAAACTATCTCCTTTTGTGACGTCATCTATAAAATCAACTACTTCGCTACTTGCATAATCATGCTGAAAGTTCATTGTTTTAGTAGAACCTGATTTCACACGTAAAGTAAATGTTTTTGCCTCTCCTTCTAAAGTATAATGCAATTCTACTTTAGTTGACGCATCTAATAAATCAAACGATAACATAGAGGAATTTGACGAAGAACTTCCTTCTAACTTTAGACCATTTAAAAAATTAGTTGTAAAGAAATCATCATTAGAAAATATAGTAGAATCAGTTTGTGTTAAAAATTTCTGACCAAAACTATTATCTAATGGAATTCTTATTTGAGGTCTCAAAGTAGTAGCTGTATCTACATAAAATGAGTCATTAGGAGCTGGAATGAATGTAACATCAGCAAGCGGGCTAGATGCTATTCCGAATGTAGTATCAGAATAATAATTAAACCCAGGACTCATAAATTCATTTACTTCATACACCTTTAGGTTGAATTGTTGGTCTAAATCTCCATAAAGACCATCAACATCATAAGCTAATGATAAAATAATAGAGTCAAATACTGCATTCGTAAAATTAGGACTTGTTGTCAGTAATTCAAACTGTGTATAAACATCTGAAGAATAAGTCCCAAATACAGGATCGTTTACATGTCCTGCCATATATCGGATAGGCTGCAAAGCAGCATTAGTATCATAGACCTTAGTTCTTCCCTCTTTTTCTGTTGTTGCTTTTAGTGAGATGGTATCACTGTAAGCGACATTTATGTTATCTTCTGAAGGAATAATATCAGCACCAATAATGCTTGAACGATTGCAAGATGCGAACCCCAAAACCAAAACTACGGAAAAAATCCAAAATTTGTTCATTGTATAAAATGTGTTTCTAACTTAAACTAATAACTCACACGAAACAGTCCTTTTATAACTTAAATACCCGATAATCAGAATCTATTTTTAAAAAATAATTCTGATACTATCGGGTATTTCCAAGTTACTTCTGACCTATTTTGAGAATTGTATTCAATTAAGCTTTTTCTGCTAAAATACCGTCATAGAACTCCAAGTAAGTGCCTAAAGGCTCATCTGTACTTTGATATGCTAATACTGGTTTTTTTGAATTATTAAACGTTTCTAAAACGTCATCCTCGAAGCTTTCGCTGCCAACGACAATTGCATCTGCATGTGCTGTTGCACCTGCATGTAATTTAATAGTTCCTTCTTCCTGATAAGCATCCAAATCACTTGCTGTCAAATCATTGATAGAAGCTTTTTGTAAGAAATCCGTTTTGAAAGAACTTTCAAGAGAATTATTATAAGCAGAATACACTACTTTTGAATCACGGAATAATGGTTCTGTTTTATATGCCGTTTTAACATAGAAAGGAATCAAACTTGTCATCCAACCATGACAATGAATAATGTCTGGAGCCCATCCAAACTTCTTAACCGTTTCTAACACACCTTTACAGAAAAAGACCATTCTATCAGAATTATCTTCAAAAGGCTGACCTTCTGCATTTTCAAATACAGACTTGCGCTTGAAAAAATCTTCATTATCCAAGAAATAAACTTGCATACGCGCATCTGGTAAAGAAGCTACTTTTATTATTAAAGGAAAATCATCATTATCAACTATTATATTCATACCTGACAATCTAACAACCTCATGCAAACGATGTCTTCTTTCGTTAATCGTTCCATATTTTGGCATCAAAATTCTAATTTCCATACCATTTTCCTGCACGTGTTGTGGCAGTCTTCTTGCTACTTCTGAAATCTCAGAGAGCGCCGTGTAAGGCTTCATCTCTTGCGTCACTATCAGGACTTTCGTCTTTGCCATAAACTTCTGGATATATATTTATCATTTCATAAAAAAGAAATTTAAAACAGCTAAAATATAGCCTCTTTTAATCCCTAAAAATTACTTTTAACAATAATTTTTCTTACTTCTATGAATTTTTTTAAGAACATATTTACTTCTTTAGAGCAGTCTCCCTAAAAAATTAAGGTGCAAATTTAAGAAATATTTTCAATATTATTACCATAAACACTTAAACCAACCTAATTTAGCATACTAAAATCAATAGGATAGATGTTACTTTTTAAAACTGTTGCCGACTTACAAATCCATATTGCACAGCAAAAGCAAAATGGGCGCACTATCGGTTTTGTACCGACAATGGGCGCATTGCATCAAGGGCATTTGTCCCTGATGAAGCAGTCTATTAATGAAAATACAGCTACCATTTGTAGTATTTTCGTTAACCCGACTCAATTCAATGATGCAGAAGATTTGCAAAAATATCCTCGAACTATCGAAAAAGATATTGAGCTGCTTACTCAAGTGGGCGTTGATATACTTTTCCTACCCGAAGTCAATGAGGTTTATCCTGATAATTGGCAAACACCTAGTTTTGACTTTCAAGGTTTGGATGAATTAATGGAAGGAGAACACCGCCCAGGACACTTTTCAGGTGTTGCAGAAGTGGTTTATAGATTGCTTGACATTGTTCAGCCAACTACCTTGTACATGGGGCAAAAAGATTACCAACAATGGCGAATTATTCAATCTATGCTAACTCAATTAAGTAGCGATATTCGATTAAAAAGATGTGTTATTGAGCGCGAGATAGATGGCTTAGCTATGAGCTCCAGAAATGTAAGACTACCTGAAGAGGCTCGAATGATAGCTCCTAATATTAATAAAATACTTGAATTGGCACGTCAGGAAATTATTACACTTACTATTCAAGAAGTTCTTTTAAATGCTCGAAAACGATTGAATGAAATAGCTGAATTCACCTTAGATTATTTTGAAATTGTAGATGCTCAAAGTTTACAAAGAGTAGAAAACAAAGATAAATCAGAAAGCTTAGTGGCTTGTACGGCGGTCTATCTTGCGAACATTCGCCTTATTGACAACATCATTTTGAGGTAAATAAATCAAAAAAAGACCAATCGGTTTATTTTTTTAAACCATTTATTTTTTTGTCTAAAAAAGATAAACCTAATTAAATTTTTTTTTTGTAACAAAAACAATGTTTTTATTACAAAAATGGGATAATATTATAAATATTATCCTATAAATCGTTATCCTCAGTAAAGCAATCTGTCTATATTTAGAAACATAACGTAATCATAAAATGTATTTTTGAATCATTGAATCCGTCTAATAAAAGACTATTAGAGAATAGCGAATAAAACTAAAGAGATTCAATTTTTATTTTTTTTTAAAAAAACGTGTTTTTGGGCAGATGCCTAAGAACCAAAATATCGTAATATATATGATGATTCAAGTTTTTAAATCGAAAATACACAGAGCTAGAGTTACGCAAGCTGATTTGAACTATGTTGGTAGTATCACGATTGATGAAGATTTGATGGATGCTGCCAATTTGATTGAAGGCGAGCGTGTACAAATCGTAAATAATAATAATGGCGAAAGACTAGAAACTTACGTTATCAAAGGCGAAAGAGGCTCGGGCGTTATTTGCTTGAATGGCGCTGCTGCTCGCAGAGTTGCTGTCGGTGATATTGTTATTATTATTTCTTATGGTTATATGAATATGGAAGAAGCTAAGGCATTCAAGCCTGTGGCTATTTTCCCAAATGAATATAATAAGTTATAAAAATAAAGTAATTCATTTGAAAAAACACCCGCTATCTAATAATTAGATAGTGGGTGTTTTCTTTATTATTAAATTGAAAATAGGTAGAAAGCGATTTTTTAAAGAAAACAGGCAAAAAACATCTATTCTATTTCAACTTTTATAGACTGAATGCTATTAGTATTCATAGCTAAGTACAATGACGGAATTAAGGAATGATATAATGAATGAATAACTTTTGATTGTCAAGATGTTATATCATTTTTAATCTATACTTATTTTCGATTGGTTACTTATTTTAAAAAAAAAGAGAACTAATATATAAATGAACAACCTAAAAGGAAAAACGGCTTACATCACAGGTGGAACGAAAGGAATCGGGCTAGGAATTGCGGAAGCAATGATGGCAGAAGGGATGAATGTGCTGATTACAGGGCGAACGAAGGCTACAATTACCAATGCTGTAAAGTCATTAAACACCAAAGGACTTAAAGGAAAAGCCATCGGAGTAGAAGCAGATGTTAGAAATTTGGAAGAACAAGAAAAAGCAGTTGCTCAACTTACTAAGAATTTTGGTCAATTGGATGTTGTGATTGCTAATGCTGGAGTTGGTCATTTTGCGGCTATCGAAGATATGACTTCGGAACAATGGCAAGAAACAATGGATGTAAACCTAACAGGCGTTTTTAATTCGATTAAGGCGGGCTTAGATGGCTTAAAAACGAGTAAAGGCTATTTTATATCTATTGCAAGCCTAGCAGGAACTAACTTTTTTGCAAAAGGAGCAGCCTATAATGCTAGTAAATTTGGTTTGGTTGGTTTCACTCAAGCCGTTATGCTTGACTTAAGAAAATATGGTATCAAATGCACTACGATTATGCCTGGTTCTGTGGCAACCTATTTTAATAATCATACGCCAACTTCTGACGATGATTGGAAAATCCAACCAGAAGATTTGGGGCAAATGGTCATTGATTTGTTGAGAATGAATGAAAGAACTTTACCTAGCAAAATCGAAGTAAGACCTACAATACCAGGTGGAAAGAAATGATTTTTTTTGAATGATGAATGATGAATGATGAATGCTCCGCTGTTTCGATTACAAAAACAGCGGAGCATTCAACATTCATCATTCAAAAAAAATCATCTCCTTACAAATTCCAACGAATACCTCCCATCAGCCATCTGTTAGGCATTTTTGCACCTAAAATATCTGCATATTGTTCGTTAAATACATTAAGAGCAGTTACATGAGCAGAAAAATTTGGCGTAATTTTCCAATCCACTTTCATATTCCAAACCATATAATTTTCTGTTAATTCAGCATTAATACCATTGGCAATTCGTCCAGCACGAGCTTTATATAAACCGTTCAAAGAAAATGTAATCTCATTCATCGTAACCAACAAATTAGTATTAACCAAATGCCTCGCATGATTAGAAAGGTAAGCCGAAACCACACCTTCTTCATTCGTTGTATTCAAATAAGTATAGCCAATTCCCCAACCAACATATAAGTCATTATTCATTGTTCGGCTATACCACGACTCTAATTCAAAGCCTTTTGTAGAAACATCCGCGATATTTGTCGCCAAAAAATAATCTGCGCTATCTCTCAAATTTTGATTATAAACGATATTATTTTCATTCGTTGATACATAATCAATCAAATTTGTTCCTTGACGGAAAAATGCCGTTCCTGATAATCGCCATTCGGGAATCGGCTTCCAATCCAATCCAATTTCTTCCGACCAGCTACTTTCAGCTAACAAATCTGGGTTACCTAAATTTCGACCTGGAGTCAGGTTTTCTAAATTAAAAGAAACATAACGCTCCGTATAATCTGCTGCGCGAATGCTTCGTCCTGCCGCTGCGCGAATACTCAATTGCTTAGAAGGCTGATAAGTTGCATTAACTTGTGGTACAAATTCTACATTATAATTCTCATCATAATCGCCTCTCAAGCTACCTACCAATTGCAAATTAGACATTGGGCGATACACAGCAATCCCGTAAATCCCTAAGTGCAAATCTTCATGATCGCCTCGATCATTACTTACAATCGTTCTATAATCTGCCTGAACGCCCGTTTTTATATCCAAATTACCATTTACGCTAACCAAATGATTAACCTGAAAATTAGCCAATTGCGTCTGGTGATTATTGGTAGAAGAAAAATCTGGACTATATATAAATTCGTCCTCATTATATTTGTAAGCGGCGCTAATCACTGTTGAGCTTTTGCTACCAACTCTAACGGCCTGCCCTTGCATCCAAAGGTGTCCTGTCGTTTCGGTTGATTTATCAAAAACACTACCCGTATAAAAATACCTCGCGCTAAAGTCTCTCCAATCCAATGCCGAACGCAATGACAACTGCCATTTATCCGAAATTGGTGCAGAAAAAGAAAGTGTAGCCGTTCTTACATCAAAATAGTTATTGTAACCTCCTAATGAAGTCGTATCAGAACCATTCACAAAAGTTTGTGCAGCAATTTCTTGTCCCGTAGATTGATTAACCAATACGCTCGCACCTATTTTGATTCTATCTCGATTATGAGAAAAACCCAAATTCGCTCGTCTCAAATTATCTTGACCAAAATCCATTTCAATATTCGCATCTGTATTTTTGCCTTTTTTATGATTAGATGCAAACGTTTTGGTAATAATATGAATAACACCGCCAACCGCATCTGGTCCATACATCGACGCAGCAGGCCCGCGAAGCACCTCAACACGTTCAATTTCTGAAATCCCCACAGGAATATTACTATTAAAGTGTGCAGTCAAAGGGTCATTCAAACGCATTCCATCAATCAAAATCAAAACTTGGGTGTAAGTACTTCCACGCATCGAAATATCAGCTTGCGCACCAAACCCATTCCTTGATTGCACTTCTATACCAGGGATGTATTTCAGCATTTCATCAATACTCGTCACTGGTAAAGCCTCAATATCTTTACTAGTAAAGATAGATACATTTCGACCAGTAGTGGCAATAGAAGCAGGAATACTAGTCGCAGGTATATTCAATGTATCTACCAGAATATCTACATCGACTTGACCAAAGCTCCACGTTGTCAGTCCAATTAAAGCAATTGTAAATAGTTGTTTCATTATTTTTTTTATTAAAAAATCAAAATAATTATTTGAAAATCTGAGCGCAATTATAGGAAAAATAACAAGAATGCAATAATACTACATTCCTTGAATCTTCCTTTCAATGATTTGATTAAATCGCAGATTCAAAGAATCCAATTTTTTTTTTCATAAAAAAAGCAAACTTTAAAGCGTTCAGACTTTAAAATTTGCAATTAATAAATTGTGAGCTACTATTCTGAAAAACGTTATACTTCATTTTTATAAGCATTTTTTATAAAAAATTTAACGTTTTCTTCTTAAAAAATCATTGAAAATTTCTGTGGGCTAATGGTTCAAGGAGGTCTTTGAAAATCCTCCCTTCCACCTTTGTATAATTTTTATTACGATTCAGTAATATTAGAAAAATCTTCTATATTCTATTTTAAATGGCAACTAAATAAAAGCATCTCTTTTCTAAATAGTATCTAATTTTTTTTAAAAAAAATACCATTTCTACAGAGTAAGTCTACAGTATATAACTGTTGAGCACATACAGTATATTCAATATTGAGCGGTTTTTCTGCCGCTCTGGATTCTTGTACTTCCTGGGATATAATCATTACGTGGAAATGGAAGCATGACGAAGGGATTGCATCAGCCTGAAGCTGCTCTTACATGTAGTTTGCTGCGGAATAACAAAGCAGATTCTTATTTAAATACTACTTGGGAAACATTATATGATATCGAAACATATACACAAAGTAGAGCCGATAATAATATTTACGAAAACAATTTAAACGGAAAAGAAAAACCAGACTTTCCTAAAAACTTAAAAGAATTAAGAGAAAAAAATGGGAATTTTAGCTTGATCAAAACTATTCCTGCTGGTAATACTTATACTGTAGATTTTGCAAAAGCAGTGATTAAAGGAGAACAATTAGGTACTACTGAATTTACAGATTTTTTAAGTGTTAGTTTTTCATCTACAGATTATGTTGGTCATAGATACGGTGTTGCTGCTGTAGAAACTGAAGATACATATTTAAGACTTGATAAAGATTTAGAAGAATTTTTTAATTTTTTAGACACTGAAGTTGGTAAAGGAAATTACACTTTATTTTTAACTGCAGATCATGCAGCTGTAGATATACCTGCCTATTTACAATCTATAAAAATTCCTGCTCATTATTTAGACATTAAAAAATTTAGAAATAACCTTTTAGCAATTACGAAGAAATATTTTAATTCTGTTGAATTAATTGAAAACGTTTCTAATTATCAAATATTTTTGAATAAAGAAAAAATAGAAGCTCTAGGTTTTAATAAAAATAAAGTAGCTCAAAGATTAGCAGATGAAGTTATAAATTTTGAAGGTATTTATAAAGCAGTAACTGCAAGAACATTGCAAACTACTCATTTTTCTAACGGAATTTTAAATTCGTTACAAAAT
>CAKZLT010000225.1 GCA_937127195.1 uncultured Saprospiraceae bacterium | reverse complement strand
GAAGCTAACAGTAAATATAAAAGGATGGTTCCTGGTAGATATATTAGACTTAAATATGGATATATTGTTTTAGTTACAGGATATAATCTGGACGAGTCTGGAATTGTTTCTGAGGTGTTATGTGAAGTCGTAGAAAATTCTAAATCAGGAGAAGATTCATCAGGAGTAAAACCTAAAGGAACTATACATTGGGTAAATGATGATAATTGTGATGATGTAGAAGTTAGATTATATGATAATTTATTAATTGGAGAAAATAAATTAGTTAGAAACTTTTTTAATAATAATTCAGTTTCTATAAAAAACGCAAAAATAGAAAAAGGATCTTTACCAGAAAGATTTCAATTAGAAAGATTAGGTTATTTTTGTAAAGATAAAGATGGACATTTAAATAGAATAGTTTCTCTTAAAAGTAAATGGAAAAATAAAAAATAATTATGAAAGTAGATGAAAAAAAATTGCATTTTATCCTCTATTGTTTTTGTATATTTCACAATTCTCATTCTACAAAGTTATCAAAAAATTTGTACATTTATTTTTTTTCTGATACTTATAAATCTTCATTTACTAAAAAATATTTAGGCGATTTTTTACAAGGACTACTCCAAAAAAAAGATGTAATTCATTATGATTATTATTTATTTGAAGGAAGTCAACTCAAATTAGAAACAAATTCTTATCAGGATTTACAATAAAAAGAATACTTTCAAAGCTACAATCCTTAATAAAATAACCATGAAAAAAACATTTCTCCTTTTGTTTATTCTCTTAGTTTGTTGGAGTTTTTATCCAAAAAAAATTACTATTCATTTAGCTGGAAGTGCCTTCAAAGCTTCGCCTTCTAAACTAGAACTTCTAAAATATAAACTCTTAAACTATGGAGTAGTTGGGAGTTCTCGAATTACATTTGATAGTGAAGTCGCATTCACTTATCAATCTTGTTCTACTTCGAAGCCGTTAATAGGAAAGTGGCATATTTCAAATGACACCTTATTTTTAGAAGGTGAACATCGTTTGTTTCCTATTCTTTTTTTAGTAAAAAATGAAGATAAAATGATACGCAAGAGTCGATTAAAAAGTGGCACTTTGATTGAAATTATGAAAAGAGAGTAGTTTTTTTTTAGTGAAGTCGCGCTTAATCATTCTTATTGGAATTATGGTTTGAAAGCGGGTTTGTATTTTCAATAAAAAAAAAGAAAAAAATAATATTATTTGGGTTACGCCTATTATTTCTTACAAGTCTTTCCTCTGCTCGCGCTTCTAGCCGACATAAGCAATATTATACTTATCTCGGTTAAAAACTGATACCCATGCCCGCATGACAACAGATGATTATTTCAATCATAATCGTCCATATATGCGCGAACAGAAGTTAACAACATTTATATTTATGGAATTTTTATTGGAATAGACCTTGTTATTTTATATGCTTTTTTTAGGAAAGGAGAAGATTAAAAAATAACTTTCAAGTGCTTTTATACGTTTCAATAATAGAAGTCATTTTTTATAAAAATAAACTCTATGAAACCAACAGTATTAATCATTTTTAGCCTACTTTTTTCAATAAATACCTTTGCCCAAAACAATCAAAACACAACGGAAGGTTTTACAATGAATTTTATGTTCAAGTATCAAGATGATATTAGGTATAATCTGAGTATCACATCAAATGAAGAAAACAGTAATTTTGCTTTTGTCAACTCAGATTGCGCGCCAATACAACGCAAAGAAAACATATCTGACACTTACTATTTTGAACAATTCAAAGCCGTTTTGCAAGAGATTGACATTGTTAACTTCAAGCCACAGAACAATAATCTTGACTTAGAATCGAGTCTTAGAGTCGATGTAAGTTATTTTGATAATGTGACCAAACAATCTAATCGTTTTTTCTTTCAACACAATTCAGAAATAGAAGATAACGAAAATCGCATCTTAGAATTTTTACTAAAAGTACTCAACGATAATACTTCAAGAACTTGTAATCGCGATGTGGTTGACAAATTGAAAATATATATTGAAGGCGAAGAATAAGTGAGTTTATGAGTGAATAAGCTACCGCTGTTTTATGCTTTTGAGGCGATTAACAGCGGTAGCCTATTCTCTCCTTAAATTCAAAACTACAACTTATCGACTTTCAAAAACTTGCCGCCATAAATACGATATTTTGCCTTTCCGATAGTAACATAATCACCATCATTCATCTCAAAAAGTCGCTCCAAGTCCTTTTTAAGCGTATGAACGCTGCCTTTGGTGTGATAAGCTAATTCTAAATATTGCTCATTCACGCCCCAAAAAGTTCCAGCTAAAACCACCCGAATAGGTGTATTTAAAGATTTCAATAGCTCAAAATCTCGAATTTCACTATTATTATCCGCAATCAAAATAATTTCCATTCCTTTCAATCTCTTATTCTCCACACCATCTAGTAATGCTTCCAAATCATTTTCGGGCCCATCAATCGAACAACCTGTTGACATGGTTTCCTTCATTGTCTTAGTCAGTTCTTCCAAGGTTTTCGAGTCTGTATAATGAAAACCTCCAGTTTTACCAATGAGTTTTTCTTTCATGGATTTTCCATCTCCATCATTAAAAAACATATATTGATTTTCGAATTGTTCTCCTTTTCTGAACTTCCATTCCAAAACATGCCACGAAAGTATTTGATCTAAATACGGATGCATACTACACGTCAAATCCGTAATAATCAATTTATCATCCCATTTGTCTTTATTTCGATAGAAAGCGGCAGCGGCTTCATCACCAATTTTTTCAAAATACTTTGGATTTTTTTGTATTTCTTTCCAATCTGCCTCTGCTCGTTTTTGAATTAAAGCATCTAAATCAACTTGATTCAAATCCTTCATGCGGTAAGAAAAATTACTAAATGGAGACCTTGCCTTTGCCAACGAATCCCTAAAACTCCATGTTTGAGCTAGTAATACCCAAAATACTTGATTCTTTCCGCGCTCCAAAATTCTAGCTTTCATCGCTGCTGAACCAATGTATTTATATCGAATTTTATCGGTTCGGGTGTAATTCCCTTTAGCAATATCCAAAACTTCCAAACTATCTCGAAATTCAAAATTTACCGCATAATGTTCTCCTTTTGGCAACATCAAAGCCGTTTCTCCATCAGAGTTCGTCTTAGCCTGATACACCTTTTTTTGACCTTGCAAATACACGTTTTCATCCGCCAACGGCTTTCCATCCAAATCCAAAACTGTTACTTTGATAACCGTTCTTTTCAAAGTTGGCTTTTGTGTCAATGGTACTTCCTGATAAACCGTATCATTTCTTTCTAGCTCCTTTATATTCATAACACTCGACACATAAATAAACCCTTTTTTGACACTCACATTCGGTTTATTCGGAAAACGAATCGTCTTATAATTCGCCTCATCCTTCAAATTTAAGGTATATTCATAACCAATTGGCAACAAAAAATTAGCTTGTCCACGATGATTAGTCGTAGCTTGATAGGTTTTTCCGACAGTTGATTGAACGAGCCATGCCGTTACATTTTTGAGTGGTTTTCCTTTTTTATCTTTCAAAATCAATTGAAATAAAGCTGCCGAATTTGTTGGTTTCCTTGGTGGTACTGAAAAAACAATAGTATCCAAATTTGCCTTTTCAACAATATTAGATGGCGTTTTATAAATTACTTTTTTAGTAAAAAAACTTACACCTCCAGTAGGCATTGTCGCTTCAAAGCTTTCTTCAAAATACTGAACTCGATAAGTTTCTCCACGTTTCAAAATGAACTTAACTCGACCCTTCGAGGTAGTAAATTTCTTATAAACCTCTGTTTCATCTTTGACATTTAGAACGGTAATTTCTTGATGTTCAAGTGCTTTATTACTTTCACTTTTGAATGATATAATATAATTAACTTCGTCTGAATTGACACGTTGAGCAGTCATAGCAAAAGCCAAACAACACAAAGTGATGGTTAATATTGATTTCATTTGTATTTTTTTTGATTGGATAAATAAGGTCAGATAGCCCGTTTTTATTAAAAAAAGCCCTTTTTCTTCATAACGTTCTCATTCAAAAAAGAAACAAAAGCACTTCTCTATAAAATGGTTGATTCTAATTAAAAAAACACTAAAAGCACCTTAAGTGAAGAAAATAATTCTTTAGTGTTGATTAGTGATGAAGGTTAAATAATATTCCTCATTTTCTTTTTTATTTTTACGACCATGAATAAAATAACTATTCGAACATTAGAAGCCATACAGTACCTTCAACCATTAAGGGAAGGCGGCTCACTTCCTGCTCTTGTCAAAGCAGATGACGGCGAATTATATGTTCTGAAATTCAAAGGGGCAGGTCAAGGAACAAAAGCACTTGTCGCAGAATTGATTGGTGGAGAATTGGCTCGCGCTATGAATTTAAGAATGCCCGAATTGGTGTTTATTGAATTGGATGAAGCTTTTGGTAGAACCGAACCCGATGAAGAAATTCAAGATTTATTGAAATTTAGTGTTGGTTTAAACTTAGGAATGAGGTTTTTATCTGGTTCAATTGTTTACGATCCGCTTGTTTCGGAAGCAGAATCTTTGGAAGCCTCAAAAGTAGTGCTATTAGATAGTATTATTTCTAATATTGATAGAACCGCCAAAAACACTAATTTACTCAATTGGAATGACGAATTGTGGTTAATTGACCACGGTGCAAGTTTGTATTTTCATCATAATTGGAATCTTTGGGAAGCTCATTTAGAGCGTACTTTTCCTTTTGTAAAAGAACACGTTTTATTAAAAAAAGCAAATCACTTAACGGAAGCTGCTCAAGAAATTAAATCACTTATCAATGAAGATGTAATTAGTGTGATTATAAATAGCATACCCGAAAATTGGTTAAAAGAAGAACAATCAGAGATTACAATTGAAAAGAAAAGACAAAACTATATTCAATTTTTGATGTCAAGATTATCCAAAATTGACTTACTCGTTAAAGAAGCGTTAGATGCAAAATAGATTTTCATACGAATATGCCGTCATTCGAGTAGTGCCAAAAGTTGAACGTGAGGAGTTCATCAATATTGGTGTGATTATATTTTGCAAACGCAAAAAATACCTTCATCTCAAATATACTATTGACGAAAAGAAGCTCCAATCTTTTTCTCAAAGCATTGATATTCAATTGATAAATGAATATTTAAAAGCTTGGGAAAACGTTTGTAAAGGAGGAAGAGTTGGTGGAAAAATTGGAGAAGAAGAAAGAAGTTTTCGATTTCGATGGTTAACTGCTTACCGAAGTACGATTATTCAGAGTTCTAGAATTCATCCAGGGCTGTGTGTTACTCCTGAAGAAACTTTACAAGATTTATTTGAACAGTATGTTTTGTAATTTTTTGGGATGTTCTTCTTTTTTATTTTTATATTACGAACTATACCAAAAACAGAAAACCTAATCTCATGTCTTTGACTTCCTTTTTAGAAAAAATCGTTTATATATCATTAGTTCTTCATGTCATCGCAGGAATAGGGAGCATCATTTTATTTTGGATACCCATTTTAACCAAAAAAGGAGGAAACACACATCGAAAAGTAGGTAAAGCCTATATATTTTTGATGTGGATGGTTATTTTTTCGGGTATTATACTGACCATTCATAAATTCCATGAAGGCGAAATAGACGCAGCCCTTTTTCTGGGTTTTCTAGTTTTATTGGCAGGTCGCCCGATTTGGTATGGTTCTGCTATTTTGAAGCCTGAGCGATATTCTTCTAAGCAACTCAAAAATTACCACATCATTTTAAGGTTGGCTCTTTTTGCCTATGGTATTTTCATGCTCATTTATGCCGCCTTTGCTCAAAATCAGTCTGTCGCGCTCTTAATGATTGTTTTTGGAGTTTTAGGTTTCTTTGCTGGCGTTGATGCGTGGAAAGATTTTAGAAAAAAAACAACCAAAATCAATCAAGTACAAGGGCATTTTGAAGGTATGCTTTTTAGTGGCGTAGCAGCTTATACAGGCTTTTTGACCATTGGAGGCTACGAATTTATAGAAAAATACATGGTCGGTTATTGGGTACTCATCCCTTGGTTATTACCTTCTGTTATTGGAATTGCTTTGATTTTTTTCTACCGAAAACGATTTGCTTAAACTTAATAAAAGATAGTCTGTTACTACTTTTCATTTGAGATGCACTCATTCATTTTAGGGGTTAAGTCATAAATTTATTCAACTTTTTTTCATAAAAAACATGGTTCTTTGAAAAATCCCGTGGTTACTAGCTTCTTGTCTCTGGTTTCTGCTCCGCTGGTTATGCAACTAATAGCGGAGCAGAAACCAGAAACCAGAGACAAGAAACTAGTAACTATCAATATCCATTTAATTGAAATATTTTGAATTTCCACGGTATTTTTCAAAGAACCAAAAACATAAAAAACAATTATGTCAAGTGTCATTTTTATTCTAATGACGACACTTTCCTCTCTGAACATATCAACTACTGTGACCAGTTTGGAGGTAAATATCACTAATATTAAAGCTGTAAAGGGTGATTTGTATATATCGGTATATAATAGACTTTATTCTAAAATGGTTTTGTAATGAATGGAAATTTAGATTTTAAATCTAATCAAGGCGGTAAAAGCGGAGTTTAGCCGTGCTAAATGAGCATTTTGCCAACGAAGAGTAGTTTTAAAAGATAATTTAGCTTCATACAAAATTATTTAGAATAAAGTCTAATAAAGAAGAGAATTTTCCGAAAGATAAATTACACTATAAAAAGATAAAATTAAAAGTCAAACAATCATCTATTAAATACACCTTCAAAGATTTGCCTAAAGGCGATTATGCCATAGTTATTTTTCATGATAAAAATAGCGACAATGAGTTTAATACCAACCTTTTTGGAATGCCGACAGAAGGATATGGTTTCTCTAAAAACTTTAAATCCAAATTTTCAGCGCCTTCATTCAAGGACCTAAAATTTACTCTAAAAGATAAATACACCTCTACTATCAAATTGATTAATTAAATATTTGAGGTTTTATTTTTCATAAAAAAAAGGTTCTTTGAGTTGTCAAAACACTCAAAGAACCTTTTTCTAATAAAATTTATAACATTAGTTCAAGCTTTCTTCTCTCTTCAACTTCTCTAAAGGGTCTTCTTTTTTTCTTACAAAAAGAGCAATAATAACAGCTGGAACAGCTCCTAAAGCCCCCATTAATAAAAAACTAATCAAACTGTTTCCTAGAGTTGGTGAACCCGTTTCTTCTATTTTTTCGCGAATTTCTTGAATAGCATCATCATCCAATTCTTCTCCTCCCGAAAAAGCTTCTGCTAATTCAATAGCGGCATCAAAAGCAACTTCTTTACTCTTTTCTACCAAAGTAGGATCTATAATTGTTTGTAATATAAAATTAAAAGCTACCATTATAAAAAGGGCTAATAACCCAGTAAAAAAAGCACTCTTAAAGGCTGGAGTTATCTCTAAATAACCACCATTTTCCCTTTTATCTGCAACAGCCGAAAGCGTCATAAACAATGGAAAAATAAATAAGAACGGAATACCCGAAGAAATTTGTCCAAATAATAAATTCGGGTCAATAAAGTAATAAGCTAAGAAAAGTATTACGACAGAAAGTCCGCCAATTAAACCATTTCTTTGTACATTTTCACTAAGATTCATAGTAGTTTTAGTTTTGTTGAAAAAAGTAATACTCGCAAAATAGGCGAATACTATCACAAATAAATATTACTTCTACTAATCTTCAAATTTCTTAGATTGACCTTTATTAACAACTCCTAGTACCTTTCCTTTCAAGTATTTATCCTGAAAAGGACTATTCTTCGACTTTGATTGAATATCCGTTCTATGATATGCCCATTCTGTATTTTTATTAAAAATAGTCAAGTCCGCAGGTTGTCCAGCTTCGATTGTCATTGTTGGCAAGCGAAACATTTCGCGCTGTTTGGTTGTAAATTTGGCTACCAATTCCGCTTCCGTTAAGTGATTTTCAGTTGCCATATTTGCAATTGCAAAAGCAGTTTCTAGCATAATTACACCATCATCCGCATACATGAACTCTAGGCGTTTGCTCTCCGTATCTTGTGGTCTGTGGTTAGAAACAATACAATCAATCGTTCCATCTTTGAGTCCTTCGAGGAGCGCGTCGCGATGTTCCGCGCTTCTAATTGGCGGACTCACTTTATAATTTGTATCAAAATCATTCAGTACTTCATCCGTAAAATATAGGTTCATCGGGTTGACAGAAGCTGTTACTTGCAAGCCTTTAGCCTTCGCTTCTCTAATCAATTCAACTGATTCTTTCGTAGAAATATTCGATAAATGCAACTTTGATTCAGTGTATTCTAACAAATATAAATCTCGTCGAACCATCATCGTTTCCGCAAAATCTGGAATACCTTTCATACCAACCAAAGTCGATTGAAACCCTTCATGCGCATAACCGCCCGAAGCGATTGACTCATCCAGCGGCTGATTACAAACCCAACCATCAAAAGCTTTAACATACATCAATCCGCGCAACATGACGCCAGAGTGCTGCAAAGCATGATGACCATCCGAAAAACCAACCGCTCCCGAAGTGTACATATCATACATTTCAGCGATTTCTTTA
This sequence comes from uncultured Saprospiraceae bacterium, assembly GCA_937127195.1. Taxonomy (GTDB): domain Bacteria; phylum Bacteroidota; class Bacteroidia; order Chitinophagales; family Saprospiraceae; genus CAKZLL01. The sequence goes on along the minus strand of CAKZLT010000225.1, from coordinate 363 downwards.
CCTTCGCAGCCTTTTGTAAACGCTCCTAATGGTCTGAAGTTCACCAATTCTTCACTAGTATTATTAATCACATATAACACTTCTGACTTAGATTGAATAGCAGGATGCGTATTTGAAGCACACAATACATTCGTAAAACCGCCTTTTTCCGCAGCTTTTGCCGCTGTCAGAAAGTCTTCCTTGTACTCAAAACCAGGGTCATTGATATAAGTTCCCACATCTACCCAGCCCACAGAAACGGAATTTCCGTCCATTTGCCACGTTTCTACTCCATCTTTTTCGATAGAAGAACCGACTTCTGTAATTGTGTTATTTTGAATATAAATATCAACGACTTGACCATTGTGAGGTGAGCCAGCATCT
>CAKZLT010000224.1 GCA_937127195.1 uncultured Saprospiraceae bacterium | reverse complement strand
AATTTCAATGCCTCTACTCAGGCAATCAACTAGAGCTGCACTTCAGTGGTGACTGGCTTATAGAGCAGGCGTGCCCGCGGGCACAACTCATTATTGATGCCGTGGTGAAGGCGTCAAGCGTATCTCCTAGCATAATGAGGGTGTCGGTAGTGACAAGCGATACTTTGCGTTGGGATTCGCAATTGGTATCAAGACTTTATCAATGTCAGCGGCAGTTGCATCCACAAAATATTCAGCTCGATGTAGGTTCACTGCCAACGGGCATACAGGCGCTATTGAATGTGGCGACAACGGTTGAGCCAGTTAACCAGCCAGATAGTCAGCAAGGTGGTTTTTTTACCCCTTTAAATATCATTAGAGGGCTAGGCGCCATCAGCGATGAGGTTAAAGACTTTGTCCGATTTGTTGGTGAAATTGTTATTGCCTGTGGCCGTTTAGTGAAAGGACAAGCTAATACACGCTGGAGTGATTTTTTTAATTTTGTAGATTTTTTAAAAGAATTAAAAAAAAGAAAATACTCATTCGTTTTATTTTGATAAAAATTGCTTTTGGCATTATACCAATATAATTAATGATTTCACAAAAGTCTGTACAAGAAATAATAGAAACCGCTAAGGTTGAAGACGTAGTAAGTGATTTTGTATCGCTAAAAAGGCGTGGTGTCAATATGATAGGAAATTGTCCTTTTCATAATGAAAAAACACCTTCTTTTACGGTTTCACCTCAGAAGAATATTTATAAATGTTTTGGTTGTGGTCAAGCTGGTAATCCTGTTTCGTTTGTTATGGAACATGAAGGATTTTCTTATCCTGAGGCATTGCGTTATTTGGCGAAAAAATACGGCATTCAATTAGAAGAAACAGGAAATCGAGAAGATAACCTAAAGGAGCGTCAACTCATAGATAGCCTTTATATAGTCAATGACTTTGCTAAGAAATTCTATGAAAAGCAGCTTCTGGAAACGGACTTAGGGCGAAGTATTGGTTTGTCTTATTTTAAGGAAAGAGGGTTTCGGGAAGAAACTATCAAAAAGTTTGAACTCGGATATGCGCCTAGTAAAGGAGATAGTTTGACAGTTGCAGCAGTACATCAGCAGTATAGTTTGGATGTTTTGCGTAAAGTTGGATTGGCGAATCAATATGGTAAAGATTTTTTTAGAGGTCGAGTAATGTTTCCTATTCGTAATCTTTCTGGAAAAGTGATTGGCTACGGTGGTCGAATTCTGGATAGTCGAAAGAAGACTGCCAAGTATATGAATACGCCGGAGACAGAAATTTACAATAAAAGTAAAGTACTGTTTGGTATTTATCACGCCAAAAAAGCGATTCGCCAGTTAGATAATTGTATTCTAGTAGAAGGTTATACGGATGTGATTTCGTTGAATCAATCGGGAATCGAAAATGTTGTAGCGTCGTCAGGAACGTCTTTGACACAAGGACAAATAGCTTTAGTCAAACGTTATACACCGAATATTACGATTTTGTATGATGGAGATGCTGCTGGTGTCAAAGCGGCATTGCGTGGTTTAGATTTGGTGTTGGAGCAAGGTCTGAATGTAAAAGTGGTGTTATTGCCTGATGGTGAAGATCCTGATTCTTACGTTCAGAAGATGGGAACGACAGCTTTTAAAGAATATTTGGAGACGCAAGCACAGGATTTTATTCTTTTTAAGACAAGTCTGATGCTGAAAGAAACAGCAAACGACCCGATTAAGAAAGCGCAACTTATCAAAAACATCGTTGGTAGTATTGCTCGTATTCCAGATCCGATTAAGCGTTCGGTTTATGTGCGAGAGTGTGCTGGTTTGATGGATATGAATGAGGAAGTTTTGATTAATGAAACGAATAAAATCGTTCATGGTTTAGTCAAAAAATCCGTGCAGGATAACGCACCGCAGCCCGAAGAGCCGATTGGTCAAAAAGAGCCCGTACAGACACCTTCTAAGGTTGCAAAAGTCAAAAATGACGAATTTCAAGAAAAAGATATTGTCCGAATCTTGATAGAACACGGAACAGAAGAGGTGGACGAAAACTTAACGGTCGCAGAATGTGTTCTATCAGATATGCAGGATTTGCTACATGATTTTGAAAATCCATTATATCAAAAGTTTGTAAGAACTTACCATACCGCTTTTGCGACAGGAAAGGTATTGACGCAACAAGATTTGTTGCATCATCAAGATTTGGATATTCAGAAATTAACGGTTAACATGTTGAGCTTTCCATATAATTATAGTGAAAATTGGGTTAATCGTTATGAGAAGCCTTTGGAGTCACGTGTTGTTTTGAAGGTTTATTTTAAGAAGGATATGTTGAGTAGTATTAATCGCTTCAAGTTGAAGAAGATTATTAAAATGTATAAAAAGAATCAAGAGCGTTTGAAGAATTTTCCAATAGATAATATGGAAGAAATGATGCGGATTTTGAAAGTCCAGCAGCGTTTGATTGATATTCGTGGAAAATTGGCGGAGTTATTAAAAACAGTGGTTTTAGAGTGATTTTTTTAATGGACAATGGAAAATTGAAAATGATTAAGTGGTGTTTAACTTTTTTATAAAAAACAATGAATATAAAAAGCATTTTTACTATAAAAAACCTTGGAATCATCCTGATTATTATCGGAATTTCTTGCTTTTTTACAGCTTTTTCAGAAATGAATAGTGCTAGTATGACAGTTGGTTTGAGCAAAGGAGGCGAGATTCATCAAGAATTCATACCTGTTTCAATTAATGCTGGATTGGTTGCTTTGGCTAGTTCTATAATTATATTTTCAGGTGTTCAATTAATTAATGGAGCGAAAAAGAAAGATTAAATATAAATGAAAATACAAAAGATATTTCAACTCATTTTTGCATTTCCCTTTACCGTATTATATGGTATTGGCGTGGCAATACATAGTTATTTGTATAAATGGGGAGTTATGAAAAGCGTCCGATTTGATTTGCCAATTATTACAGTTGGTAATCTTTCGGTTGGTGGAACGGGCAAAACGCCTCATGTCGAATATTTGATACAATTGCTTCGTCCATATATGAATGTGGCAACGCTAAGTCGTGGCTACAAACGAAAAACGAAGGGTTACATCGCGGTTGCTCCTGCGACGAATGCGGAGTTGGTAGGGGATGAACCGTTGCAATTTAAACGAAAATTCAGAGATGTTTTTGTGGCTGTTGCCGAAAGTAGAACGATGGCGGTTTCTCAAATTATGATGGATGCACCGACTACGCAAGTGATTTTGTTGGATGATGGTTATCAGCACAGAGCTTTAAAAACAAGTCATAGTATTCTTTTGACAGCTTTTGATGATCCGTTTTTTAAGGATTACCTCTTACCTGGCGGAACATTGCGCGAATGGAGAGTAGGAAAAGAACGAGCCGATATTATTATTGTAACGAAGTGTCCTGTCGATTTGTCGGAAGCGGATAGAAATGCTTTTTTAGAAAAAATAAAACCGCTACCTCATCAACAGGTTTTCTTTTCTTATTATAAATATGGTTTGCCATACTCGTTTTTGGATGCTGGAATTGGTGTGAATTTGGATGAGACTTTGGATGCGATTTTGATTAGTGGTTTGGCCAGTTCAGATTATTTGGTTAAGCATTTAGATAAGACCGTAAATTTTGCACGAATTTTAGATTTTCCTGACCATCACTTTTTTAAAGAAGCGGATTTAGTTAATTTAAAAAAGCAATTCAACGAATTAAAGGCCACTCAAAAAGTAATTCTAACAACAGAGAAAGACGCAGTTCGTTTGGAATTGCATAGAAAATACATCATTGAAAATCAATTGCCTATTTTTGTTTTACCGATTGAGGTTGATTTTCTTTTTGGTGAAAAGGAGGCTTTCGATGAAACAATGAAGTCGTTTTTATTGAATTTTAAAATATAGTTTTTTAATTAATAATTAGCAATTAATAATTAATAATTGGCTTTTAGTGAAGAAAAATAAATAACTAGCACCATTATACTTTTTCTTTGTTCTATTTAAAAGCACTAAAAAAATGAACCGTAGCGGTGCTATGCTTAATTTTTTAAGCACTTTTAAATAAAAAAATAAAGTTGTATAATGGTGCAACTTATTTATTTTTCTTCACTTATAGCGTGAATTAATAATTCTTAATTAAACCAGCAATCAATATTTTCTTAACAGGATTGCATTTTTAATTATTAATTGATAATTACTAATTATTAATTAAACATAGTGGATATATTACAATTAGATTTAGAACTTTTTTCGTTAATAAATGGTCAATGGCACAATAACTTTTGGGATACTGTGATGCCTTTTTGGCGAAACAAGTTATTTTGGATGCCTTTATATCTTTTTATAGGTAGTTTTTTGGTGGTGAATTTCCCCAAAAAAGGCTTTGTAGTCATCGCGCTTCTATTGGCTACGGTTGGATTAGCTGATTTGGTGAGCAGTCGAGGACTCAAAAAAACGGTCAAAAGAGTGCGTCCTTGCAATGAAATTGCGCTACAAGGCAAAGCGAGAATTGTCATGAAATGCGGCAAAAGTTATAGTTTCACTTCTTCTCATGCGACTAATCATACAGCGATTGCGGTGTTTTTGATTTTTACTATTGGAGCATTATTCAAATGGATAAAAATGCCATTATTGCTTTGGGCGATTTCGGTGGGTTATGGTCAGATTTATATTGGCGCGCATTATCCTTTAGATGTTTTGGGCGGAATATTGGTCGGATTTCTCATTGGGTTATTTGGCGCGAGTGTTTGTCGATTGGTTTTAAATCGGTTTTTTGGAGGCGATTTAGATTATTCTTAAAGGTTGAGCCGTCGGACGCTTTCAAAGCGTCCGACGGCTGATAAACGCGAAATTGCAAAGCTTTAGTAAAAAAAGGTTACTATTTAGCATTGCTGAAGAACATTTAAATAGATAATTTAAAAGGCTACCAATAAAAGAATCTCTGTTCTCTTAGCGCGTAGCGCGGTCTTTTAGTCTCTGTTCTGAATAGTTAAAAAAAAAGTTCTTAAACTATCAATATGATTCAGTTAAAAAAAGTTGTTCCACACCCGATTAAAGAAAGCTTTAAGAGTAATTCAGATATTTGGTTGAATGATAATGTAACTTTAGCCAAAGGCGAAAAGTACTTGATTAGTGCCGCTTCAGGAAAAGGAAAATCTACTTTTTTGCACCTACTTTCCGGTTTACGAAAGGATTTTGATGGCGACGTTTTGATAGAAAATCAAGCTATCCAAGATTATTCTATTGAAGATTGGACGCAGTTGAGACAAGAAGAATTTTCTATTGTTTTCCAAAGTTTAAGGCTATTTCCTCAATTGACGGGTTTGGAAAATATCTTAGTTAAAAATGCTTTAACCAATACCAAAAGCCAAAAAGAGATTGAAATAATGGCAACTCAATTGGGAATATTTGACATTTTAAATCAAAAAACAGAAACGATGTCCTACGGGCAACGCCAGCGAATTGCGATAATTCGGGCATTGTGTCAACCATTTTCGTTTTTGTTATTGGACGAGCCTTTTAGTCATTTGGATGATGAAAATATAAAAATAGCTTGTGAATTGATTAATACTTCGATTGTTGAAAATCAGGCTGGTTTATTGTTGGTGAGTTTGGGGGATGATTATTATTTGAATTGTGAAAAGCGATTGATGTTGTAGAGAAGAAGCGAGAGGCGAGACCGCCCTTTGGGCTGCGAGAGGCGAGATATAGCGTGAAGAAATATTTGTATTATTAAGCATCGGACGCCTCGAAAGCGTCCGATGCTTGGATATTTTTATAAACGCTATTGAATTTCTTCAAAATTGGCTTGAATATCGTTACGAAGTAAATTTTTACTTGCGGTATTTTTACTGAATTTTGTTCCATTGAAAGTCTCGGTTATTCTTAATCGAGAGCGTTCTTCTTTCGGTAATTTTGAAAAATCATGACATTTGTTGGAGCAACAATCCTCTAATTTACTAGCACATTCTTCACATTGAATAAATAATAAATGACAAGCATCATTAGCACAATTGATATGTCGATCAGCAGGCTTTCCGCATTGATGACAATTACTAACTATATCTTCGGTGATTCGTTCTCCTAAGCGTTCATCAAATACAAAATTCTTTCCAATAAACTTATTTTCAAGTCCTTCTTTTTGAACTTGACGCGTATAATTGATGATTCCGCCTTCTAATTGATAGACGTTTTTGAAGCCTTTATGTCTAAAGTAAGCACTTGCTTTTTCGCAACGAATACCACCCGTGCAGTATAATAAAAGGTTTTTATCTTTTTGGTCGTGAAGTAATTCTTCAACAAAAGGCAACTCTTCTCGGAAGGTTTCGACCTGAGGAACAATGGCGTCTTTGAAGTGTCCAACTTCACTTTCGTAATGATTTCTCATATCAACGATAACCGTATTGGGGTCGCTGGCGAGTTCGTTAAATTTGGGTGCTTTGACGTGTGTGCCTTTGTCGGTTACATCGAAAGTGCTATCATTTAAACCATCTGCAACAATTTTGTGACGAACTTTTATAATGAGCTTGTAGAATGATTTTCCGTCATCGTCAACTGCAATATTTAGTCGAATATCTTTTAAGAAATCAATAGTGTCAAGGTGGGCTTTGAGCTGGTCAAAGTTGGCGGTAAGTACCGATATTTGGGCATTTATGCCTTCGCTTGCGACATAAATTCGACCAAAAACACCAATTTCTAATAATGATTTATATAAATCATCTCGAAATTGTTTTGGATTTTCAATATTAGCATATTGATAGAATGAAATCGTTGTTCGTTCTTCGGCACTTTGCTGCAACTGTTCGCGCAGCACTTTTTTGTCAATCCTATTATGCAACTGCATCTTACATTAAGAATTTTAAGGCGTTTTATTAATTAATAATTAGCAATTAATAATTTTCCTTTTGTTATTAGATTTTTTTAAAATGACAATAATAACGAATAGTTTGCTACTAATAAAAGTAGTAACTAGCAACTAGAAGATTGCTTCTAGTTTAAACATTACAATTATCACAAAGTCCTTTCGCGTATAAATACACGTTTTCTGTTTTGAATTTTGGTGGTAGATTGATTTTTGGCACATTGACTTCATCCACACAAAAAGTCTTATCACAATTATTGCAAGTGAAATGTATATGATTGTGATTGTGGTCTTCGTTGTGGCATTCATGCCCACAAAGGGCATATTTGACGGATGTGCTACCATCATGAACCTTATGAATCAGCCCTTTTTCCTCGAAGGTGTGAAGCGTTCGATAGATGGTTACTCGGTCAAACTCTGTGCTTAACTTTGTTTCAATATCTTTGTGTGTCAACGCGTGATCTTGCCCCAAATACAAATCCAATATTCTGGAACGAGTCGGCGTGCGCCTCAAACTAAAGCGTTTTAACAATTGACTTGCTTCTTGTTGATTTGTATTCATGGTGTAAAAATAAGAAAAATTAGAAATTTCTTCTGGTGATTTTAATCAATTCCTTTTGATGGAAATGAAACATTAGAATAGATTGAATAGTTCTTATTGGGTAGAGTTTGTAGTGAAGTTTTTTTTGGGGGGATACTTAGTCCAGTAATTGTGTCGGTTTTTAAAACCATAGCCGTTAGGCTAAGGGAATAAATGGCTTTAAAACGCCCCAAAGGGGCATAAGCAATAGCATAGGGCAACGCCCTATGTAGCGAAAAAAGCGTGATTTTCGCCCTGAAAGGGCAAAAGCAAGACGTTTTTGGATGTGTTATTTTTTATAAAAAAACAACACTTTTCGCTTAGCCTAACGGCTATGGTTTTTTTAACCGACACAATTTAACCACAGAATATAGTCCGACAGAATTAACTTGACTGACTACTTAGGTTTTTGGCAGCATAAAATAAAAGGTACTTCCTTCGTTGGGTTCGCTAACCGCCCAAACCTTTCCATTGTGTTTATTGATAATTCGGTTGACTATTGATAATCCGATACCTGTTCCTTTGAATTCTCTGTCAGTGTGCAACCTGTGGAATGGCTCAAAGAGTTGTTTCGCAAATTTCATTTCAAAACCAATTCCATTGTCTTGAATGGAATAAGTTACATTTTCTTTGTCTTGAGTCGCATTAATTATCAATTTACTCACCTCATTTTGGCTCGAATACTTGATAGCATTTGATATTAAATTATTCAAAGCTTGCGCAAGTAATACTCTATCCCCTTTAATATTAGGTAAATTGGAGATAGATAAAATTGGCTTGATAGCTAGGTGTAGAGTTTGCTCTTCAAAAATGATTTCTACCAATTCTTTTATATCAATATCTTTATATTCAAGTTCTTGATGTCTAATTTTTGAGTAAGTCAATAAATCATTAATCAACTTATCCATTTTTTTTGCACCATTACTAATAAACGCCAAATATTCTAGTGCATTTTCATCTAACTTATCTTTATATCGCCTTTCTAATAACTTTGAAAACATATTGATACTGCGAAGAGGCGTTTTTAAATCGTGGGAAACGGAATGATTGAAAGCGTCTAATTCTTGATTTTGCTCTTCTAATTTTTTCAATAATTTGTCTTTCTCTATTACATTTTTTTGAAGTGCTTCTTTTTGTTCTTCAATTAGTTTATTGTTTAGATAGTTCTGTCTTTTTTGGAATTCTATTGCCCAATTAGCCATTAGACTGATAGTTGCAATAGAAACTATCCCATAAACCTGATGCATGAATTGTTGATAATTGTAGTCAAAGTTTAACTTTAAAAAAAACAAATGGACGAGAATATAAAATATGGCAATAAATATTAAGTTGAAAAAATTTGTGAGATGTATTACCATTACAAGCAAATTATTTTAAAGTTCTCTGGAGAGGTTTACTGCAACTACATCCTGTTTTGTTGAAACAATTTATGGTGAACTGGATAATATTGTTTTGATTCGTCACATGCTGAGGAAAGCCATTATCAGACAAACATATGTATTCTTTTACCAGTAGAATTTAGGCTACCTTTCA
>CAKZLT010000223.1 GCA_937127195.1 uncultured Saprospiraceae bacterium | reverse complement strand
TGCTCTGGAATGCCCAATTATGATGATGAAAAAACTTTTGTAAATTTAGATTTTATTAAAAATGACCCGCATACTCCACCTTTTTTTAGAATGATTAATTCTCTTATCGACAAGAGAGTTGATATTCCTAGTACTTGTAAAGCTGTGCTTGAAAAGAAGAGTCACCTCTATTCTGCGAAAAAATGTCGATGATAATGAATCTTTGTATTTTTTACAAATTCCTTTAATTGCCATATAAGTTCTGACTCCTTTTTGTGCGTAGTTACATTTGATGGTACTTCCTTTTTTTATAAAAATGCTTTGATAGTTCGGGATAGATTGCCCGTCAAGCTCGATATTCATGTCTGCGCCTGTGAAAGCGATGCAGGCATTTTTTAAAAATAAAAAAGAACCACCCTTAAAAGTCATTTCGATGGTCGGTGCGTTTAATTCATTACCAACTAGCCAGTTTGCCCATTGATATGCCCAAAAATCCATTGCGCCGCTTTGGGGAATACCATATTTCCGAAAGCCAATCCTACCCAAATCTTGAAAAGAATCATGAAAACCCGATTTGATAACTTGGCAATTGCGCATATTTGGTTTAGTTTTATTTAGAATAACCATCTTTTTATTCACTAATTTGATTGTTATAGACCAAATTTCATATTTTTGGTGCTTCTTTTTAATTAAATTGTAATTAGTAAATCGTTATTAGTTGCTTAGTTATCAGTTATTAATAATACAGTTGCTTTGCAAAAGGTATTTAGATTATCTAAGTTTTTTCAACTTATTTAACTAGAAGATAAGCTTAGAAATGTTGTTTTTCTAATTAACAATATTTCCTCAAATTTCAACAGCTAAATTTAGTTCTATGTATAGCTAATTTTTAGATACTTTTTGCAAAAGTAAACTACAGTAACATATTGACTAATAACTAATTAACCAATATCTAATAACTACAAATTAAAATCATTTTATGGAAACATTCGGTATTTGTCTTTTAAGTACAATTCCTGTTCGTTGTAAGCCAGCAGAGCGTAGCGAAATGGGGTCTCAATTACTTTTTGGTGAAACCTATCAAGTGATAGATGAACAAGAGAATTGGGTCAAAATTCAATGTACTTGGGATAAATATACAGGTTGGATTAGAAATAATCAATTGGAAGAAATTGAAAAGGACGAATTGGAGGAAATGCAAGAAGTTCTGGCTTTTGCGCTAGAAACAAGTCAGCCTGCGGTTGGTCGAGAATTTTATATTCCAATATTGATGGGCAGTACGATGCCACAGTTTGATGGAATTAATTTTCGGGTAAAAGGTCAAAGGTTTACTTATAGTGGTCAAGCTATTCAACCTAATAATACGAAGCCTTCAACGCAATTGGCCGTAAGGATTGCACGAAAGTATTTGTACGCGCCGTTTTTTTGGGGTGGGCGTTCGCCTTTTGGTGTAGATGCGGCTGGTCTTATTCAGGTGGTATATAAAATGATGGGCGTAAAAATGTCGCGAAGTGCAGCAATGCAAGCAAAAAGAGGAAAAACTATTCATTTTGTAGATAATGCACAAGAAGGCGATTTGGCTTTTTTTGAAAATGAAAGAAATAAAATTATTCATGTAGGAATGGTGCTGGCAGAGTCAGAAATTATTCATGCGGCTGGTCGAGTTCGGGTTGATATGCTGGATCACTACGGTATTTTTAATACGGAAACCAATCACTACACACATAAATTACGATTAATTAAGCGTATTTTGTGAAAAAAGTAAGCGAATAGGAGATAAAATTATTATTTTGAATAATTAAATGATATAATAATTTAGGAATATAGAATAGTTTCCTATCTTTGCCGAGTTTTCACAAAATAGTTAGATATTCAAATATAGATAACAATGGACGAGTTAATAAGATATGTTGGGGAGCAGACAAGTACTGCAACAACAATCCCTGAATTCAGAGCGGGAGATAATGTGACTGTTAACCTTAGAATTCGCGAGGGCGAAAAAGAGCGTATTCAAGCTTTTAAAGGTGACATTATTCAGATTAGTGGAACGGGAAGCACTAAGACTTTTACTATTCGTAAAATGTCTGGTAACTTTGGCGTAGAAAGAATTATACCTTTTAACTCTCCAGCGATTGCAGGTGTAGTAGTTAACAAAAGAGGTAAAGTACGTCGTTCTAGATTATTCTATCTTCGTGATAGAGTTGGTAAAAAAGCGCGTATCAAGGAAAACAAAGCAGCAAAAAGATAGGTTACCTATTTTGCTAATGTTTTACTGATAGCTTTTAGCTATAAAGGGTTGTCAATTCGTCTTGTATAAAGATAGAATTGACAACCTTTTTTTGTTGGAAAGTGAGTTGAAGACTGAGAATGTTTTTAGAGTTAGCTGCCAATGAAATAGCTATTTTCTGTTAAAATGAGGTAATCGTAGCTTAACGCGATTTTTATTTTTAGTCCTTATGTGCGAAGAGTTATCAAGTTGAAAGGAGATTTGATTGATATTTTACAATTAGCAATTTTTTGTTATTGGAATCAAAATGCGCCTGATACTTAATTAAAAGTATTAGGCGCATTTTTTTTACAAACAATTAATCAATAGTTGATTAGTTACATTTTACAACATTTTTCAATTCATACTCAGCGTTTTTCTTGTACTGACCATAAAGTGCTTTTTTGTATGCTTTACAAGCGTTTCCTTTATCTTTTTTAGCCCAGTATGCTTTTCCTAACTGAAAGTAAAGACCAGCTAATTTTTTATTAGTATCAGCAGCATCTTTTCCACTGATTTTGTATTTCTCTAGTGCCATATTCATATATTTGATAGCATCTTGAGATTTTCCTGCTTTGTTTGCTTTTTTACCTGCAACTTTCAAGGCATTGAAGGCAGCTTTGTTTGCACGACTAGCCATTTTCTTGTTGTTTTTAGCAGTCGATTTTTCGATTACTAAATCAAACTGACCTAAAGCGTTGTCAATTTCACCTTTATTTTTTAAAGCAACTCCTTTAGAGTACATTGCTTTTGTGTATTCAGGTTGTAATTCTAAAGCTTGGTCAAAATCTGCAATTGCAGCATCATAGCTTTTTTTCTTTAAGCTCTGAGAACCTTTAGCATAGTACATTTTGTAAAGCGTCTTATTAGAAGCATCTACAATTTTTTTACTTTCATACTTTTCAGCTACTTCAATTGTCTTTTTGAAAGATTTGATAGCCTCATCATACTTTTTCTGTTTAGCCATACCTGCTGATACATTATAATATAAACCAGGTATTCTCTTAGTTGATTTTGTTAGTATATCAAGACCATTACTATCTAATTTTTCGGCAATAGTTACTGCTTTTTCTAATAACTGAATTGCTTTAGCAGGATCAGTTTTTTGCAATTTGACACCTTCATTGTACGCAGCAAGTGCTTCTTCGCGAGTTGGTGGTTCTGGATCTACAATAGTGAAGTTAGAAAATGCTACAATTGTGACAAGAAATGCAATTGATGTAATAAGCTGCTTAAAATTCATACTGTTCTTAGTTTTTTCTCTGTTTAACAATTAAAGTAAAGAAAATTATATAAAAAAAATTAATACGTTCAATTTGACGGCAAAGTTAATGAAAAGTCATTGTTTCAACTAAATTATGATTTCGATAATTATCATTTTTTTGTAGAAAAAAATGGTTTTGTTATCTTTTTAACTTATGTTCTATGGAATTATTGTCTTTCAACTAACTTTTTCGTTACTACAAATGTAAGAAAGAAAGGGATGAGAAGACAACTGTGATTCCATGAAACTAACTTTTGAATGTATAAACGAGTATATTCAATGATTTAATGTATGGAATTTTAAATTTGTGACAAGGATAATTATAAATTTATTCTTGTAATCAGGTTTTTGAAATACCGTTCTTGGATTGGAATAATTGCTTTTTCTAACTCGATTTCGTTTTTACTGATAGATTTAATAGCACCTAGCGAAACGATGTATTTTTCGTGAATACGTAGAAATGTTGAGTTAGGAAGTTCCTTTTCAAGATTTTCAAGAGAGTAAACGGCGTTGATTGGTCCATTTTTAGTATAAAAAATGACTTGTTCTTTTTGTTGTTTGATGAAAAGAATTTCATCAAATTTGATTTGTGGAGAATTATTGGAATTCATTATTTACTTTATGTTTTCTAACTTATAAATACTATCTACATCTATATTACGAATAAAAAGAAGGATAGGTTTGGTATTAATGCGTTATTCAAGAAATATACGACACTTATTTGAGAATTTTAACAATTTTTAACTTTTATTTTTTTTAAAAAATAAGTGTATAACAAATTGTCGCATAGTAGATTTACTCGGTCAAGCTCTTTATACTGTCATCGGCAGGCAGGCTCGTGAAAGAAGTTGCAAAATTTTAAAGGTTTGACAAACCTGTTTTACGCAGCCCATTGCCAAATTTCCAAGGTTTCAAATATTCTTCTACTCTATTTCGGCAATTTGTTATACACCCAACGGATTTGATTAGTACTTATTCAAAATACTTTTGATAAGTTTCAAAAGATTCTTTTATTTGAATAATGATTTTTTCTGCTTCTTTTGAATCGCTTGTACTTGAAAGACTTTTGATAAATCCGATGTGCGGATATAGCCATTTGTGCAATTCGTCATGACTTGCCCCTTTCATTGTACAGCTCTTAATCAAGCTGCTATTTTGAGTTTTGAGTGCTTTTGCCAGTTCCTGAAAATCTGTTTTTTTCTCTGTCAAATAAGTATTCATAATTTCATTTCCTTGTTGAATGTGTGGTGTCATTTCTTCGTTTACCTTCCATTTGTTTCCATCGTTCAACATTAAATCACTAGTATCTTGATTAGAACTACAAGAAGCTAAGAGTGAAATACTCACCCAAATAAGAATTAAATTTCGCATGGTTTTATAATTTTAAAAAGATTAGATAATAATTTCTCTCCCTTTTTTGTAATGTCAAATTCAAAACCTGACAATCTCCATTTTAATGTCAACAACCTGAAACTCCCCATAAGTATATGTGAGATTTCTTCTTCTGTTAAATCTGTTCGTATTAATTTTTCATTTTGACATTGTGCTATAGTTGGAATTAAATGTTTCTTTCTTGTAACCATAATTTTTTTAATCCCTTTATTTATATCATTGCTCTCTTCCAAAAGGTTTTCAGGAAAGATTACTCCGACAAAAAATGGCTTTTGAACAAAAAAATCTAATTGGTTAGTAAAAATGAATTTTAATTTCTCAAGAGGCGCTGTTTCACTACTTTGAAAGGAGCTAAAACGAGCATCCATATCATCAGCTAAGTAACCTAACATAGCTTTAATGATTTCATTTTTGCCTGAAAAATGTCTATAAAGAGCACTCTCAGAGAATTTCATTTCTTTTGAAAGGCTTTTGGTTGTTAAGCTACTAATACCTGTTTGGGTGATGATTTTACCTGCCGCTTGGATTATTTCAATTTGTCTACCAGAGTAATTCGTCATATTGTTTTTTGTAAAAATGAATTTTAACTGCAAAAGTTGAAACTGTGATGGTGATAATATCAACAGAAACAAGGATAGTTTTTTATTTAATTTTATAACAATTAAAAGTTAGTGAATGTTTACTAACAAAAATAAATAAAAATGTTCTTTTTATAAAAAAGCATTCTCAAACAATTTATACAGACAAGAAATAATAATAATTAAAATCATAATTTGAATTGAGAAATAAAGTTTAATTTTGCATATCATTCAATATTTTAGGAAGGAATTAAAATTTTTATAAAAATGATAAAAAACATTACCGTAGTTGGTGCTGGCGCAATGGGAAACGGGATTGCTCACGTTTTTGCGATGAGTGGTTTTCAAGTCAATTTAGTAGATATATCGGAAATAGCGCTCTCAAAAGCTATCGCAACTATCACGAAGAACTTGGATAGAATGCTAAAGAAAGAAAAAATTGATGAAGCAGCTAAGAATAGTACTTTGGCGAACATCAACACTTTCACAGATACCGCAGAAGCGACAAAAGATGCGGATTTGGTGGTAGAAGCAGCTACTGAAAATGTGGATTTGAAACTTAAAATATTTGCCCAATTAGATGAAGTCGCACCAGAAAAGGCGATTTTGGCAACCAATACTTCTTCTATTTCGATTACTCGAATTGCCGCAGTAACAGGTCGTCCAGAGAAAGTTATTGGAATGCACTTTATGAATCCTGTGCCTGTGATGAAGCTGGTTGAGGTGATTAGAGGTTATTCGACAACGGATGAGGTGACGGAGTTGATTATGGATTTGTCGCGCACTCTAGGTAAAGTGCCAACAGAGGTGAATGATTATCCTGGTTTTGTGGCTAACCGTATTTTGATGCCGATGATTAATGAAGCGATTTACACTTTGTTTGAAGGAGTTGCTGGCGTTGAAGAGATTGATACCGTCATGAAACTCGGAATGGCACATCCAATGGGGCCACTTCGTTTGGCAGATTTTATTGGATTGGATGTTTGTTTGGCGATTTTGAATGTGCTGCATGATGGTTTCGGGAATCCAAAATACGCGCCTTGTCCTTTATTAGTCAATATGGTAATGGCAGGCAAAATTGGTCAAAAAGCTGGTGAAGGTTTTTACAAATACACGGCTGGAACGAAAGATTTTGTGGTTTCGCCTAGTTTTAAGTAAAATATAGGTAAAGCATCGGAGGGCTTTGAGCTGTCCGATGCTTGGATGTTAAGAAAATTTTATTTACTCATTCTGACCTCAACGCGCCTATCTTTTTCACTGATAGTACTGCCTCCGATGCTGCTACTACTTACCGACCCGCGCCCTTCTTGCCTGACCTTACTAACCGTAATCCCAGCATCTTGAAGATAAGTAACAATGGATTGCGCTCGCTTTTCAGAAAGCAATACATTGTAAGCACTTGAACCGACATTATCAGCATATCCGATGATTTCTATTTCCCAATCAGGCTCCGATTTGAGCTTAGAAGTTAGTTTTTCTAGTTGATTGCGAGTGTGTGTATTTAATGAAAAATCATCAAAGTCAAAGTAGAAATTCATACTTATTTCATCATTTTCTACAACGAGTTCATCGCGAGTAGGCAACTCATTGGGAACAAGAGAAATATCAAATCGAAAAGGAATGCTATTATCTTGTTCAGCTAAAAATGCGGCTTCACTAAAATATTCATAATTAGGTTGTGCAACGGTGAAAGCATAAGCTTGTTTGGCAGAAAGGCAGATAAAATAACGCCCATCTTCATCAGATTTGATTTTCCATTTATCATCTTCACGAAGGATGTCCATTTCTACTTTTAGTGGCTCACCAGTAATATTATCAGTGACTTTTCCTTCAACTAAAACCATATTTCCAGGCTGAAAATCTTGAGCTAATTCTACCTCATATATATCCAATCCTCCAAATCCACCTAAACGGGCAGAAGCTAAATAAGCAGTATAACCATCAGGTTTTAGGTAAATTCCAACTTCTTGAAAGGTGGAATTGATGGGGTAGCCAAGGTTTTGTGGCTTACTCCACTTCCAGCCTACGCTACCTTTTTCATATCTAGTTATAAATAAATCGCCATCTCCCATTCCTGGCAAACCTGTGGATGCAAAATACATTGTTTTGCCATCAGGCGCAATAAAAGGGGCTTCTTCATCACCATCTGTATTGATGTCAGAACCCAGATTGACAGCCTCACTCCAAGAACCATCTGGTCGCTGAAAGCTGACCCAAATGTCTGCACCACCATACCCGCCCTCACGGCTACTACTGAAATACATCGTTTTTCCGTCGCAAGTAATAGACGGTTGCGAATCCCAAGATTCCGAGTTGAGTTGCCCTTCTAGTGGTCGAACTTCATCTACACGATAGTTGTCCAAAGTAGCTCTATAAATATCACATCCTCCCTTTGAGTCATCTCTTTGACAAGCCGCAAAGTACATATAACGCTCATCAGCCGCCAATTTTGCCATTCCTTCATTGACAGGAGAGTTGATTAATGGACTAATTCCAACGGGGTCGAGCCATTCAGCAGCATCTTTTTTTACAATAAAAACATTTTCTCCAGTTGGCATATCCACAGGTGAATAGGTCTTTTCGGAAGTGAAAATCAAAATATCACCATTGCCAGCCATAGAAGGCAAATATTCGTCAAAAGTCGAATTGACAGTTCCGCCCAAGTTGTTGGGGTGTTCTGCTGTTGGATTTTTGACAGCTTCCAAAGCGAATTCATAATTTAATCGACGTTGTTTCGCGCTTTTGTCATGTTGTGTTTCTAGGTCAGATTCTCGTCGCCGATTGGTGTATCGTGTTCCTTTTAAGTCTTCGTATTGTTTAAAAAGTTTGGCTGCCGTTTCAAAGTCACCTAATCTAAAATAGGCTTCACCGCATTCATAATAAGCAGCGCGGGAGAGCTTAGAGTTGAGGTCAAATGAAGTTTCATAAGATTTGATTGCTTCATTAAATTCATTGAGTTCCAAATAGACTTTTCCGAGTTCGCGGTGAGCCACAGCAAAATCCTTTTTGATACGAATAGTTTTTTTTAAATGAATTTTGGCAGTTTCAAAATCGCTTTTATTTATATAACGTTGTGCTGTTTTGAGTGAGCGTACAGCTTTGAGTGTTTTGAATAGGTTTGAATTCTGCGCCCTTATGGAAGACTGACAGCCTAAAAACAGCAAGAGAAAGAGGCAAATTTTTATACTATTCAAATTCATAGAATGATTTGAGTTTTCTTTGTTTTGTCGTGTTTTGTTAGAAATATGTTTTTTTTGGTATTTTGTGACTAATACTTCAATATTCAATTACAATTTTGCCAAAAATAAAGGAGATATTTAAGAACTACTATTAAGAACTTCTTAAAAAGTAAAAAATATGAATATTAAATGTTTTTTTTATTAAAATAAAAATCCTCTCTTATTCTTATAAATAAAAAAAAAAAAAAAAAAAAAAAAAAAAAAAAAAAAAAAAAAAAAAAAAAAAAAAAAAAAAAAAAAAAAAAAA
>CAKZLT010000222.1 GCA_937127195.1 uncultured Saprospiraceae bacterium | reverse complement strand
TTTGATATAACCTATTTTTTAAAAATATCAACCAACCTAAATCATATAGAGCCACTAAGTTATATTTAACTAATAGTCAACTATCTTTGTCAAGCAATCTCTCAGCCGAAGGCGGTCTCTCAATCTACTTCAAAAATCGGTAAGTAAACTTCACTAAGAAAATATTATTTGCCGTATTTTCAAATAAATTATTAGTCACATCCGTCAGAATTGGTTGTTCAAATGGATTTTCAGAGTCTTCCGAAAAATTATTTCCTTGCGTCCAAACCACAAACAACGTCGAACCAGGTATATATTCCCAACGAAAAACTAAGTTAGAACGAAATTGAATATAATTGAAATTTGGATTTTCAAACTCATAATCAATATTTCCGTCTTTATTTTCATCAACATAATATTGATAATCATCTTCCAAATAAAAAATCTGATTATCAGAATTACTACTCGGAGGTAATAATTCATCACCACCTTCATATATAACAAATCTATCCGAAAAAGCTTCTGCATTCGCAGCCGTTATATATTTAAACTCAGAATATTCTCCTCTTGAAATAAATGGCTGAGCATAAAACTGAATAGACATATTTGGTCGAATCGTATAATTCGCACGAATAGACATCCCAAAAGTTTGATTATTGATACTACCATTTATATAACGTGTTTCTCCATTATCCAACTCAATATTGTCCACATATTGCAAAATTCGTGAACTCAATTCGTAATTAGGCTCTAACGAAATATTCAATGTTCGTGTTGGTTGTGCAGAAATCCGAACACGCATTCCTGAAGAACGAGAAGATTTTTCTGCTCCCCAAAAGTTCCAGCCATTCAAATTAATTCGCACTTTTTTTCGTCCATCACTTCTCAAATACCACCAATGATTGATTCCTTTTGGAGAACGCAAACCAGGCCCTCCACGCAAAGCGCGTGTATCTATATCCCGATGTCTATAAAAAGTCCCTGTTCCTCCGCCCCAGAAATTTTTCAACTGAGCGTGTACATTTACATTAAAACCAATATGCGTATTACGACCACTAAAGTCCCAAACTAACCAATGATTGTAATTAACTCGCCAATTATTTAGGTATTCACTCGGCTTTACTACACGATATCCAACCCATTGAAATTGAGTAATATGGTCTGCTTGACGCATAAAACCAACATCATTCAACTCAACACCAGGCGAACGCCACGTCAGACCGCTTTCAAATTTAAAATTACCACCGATTTTTCCCAATCGAAATGTTCCTCCATGTCCCGCCAATGATGTCGCTAATGTATCCACAGACAAATGTTCTGCATCTGTTCGGACGTAATTATGTTCAAAATTTGATTGAGTATTTGTAATTGCATCCGTTGTTCCATTGACCAAACTAAAAATCCCTGTTCCTGCCAGATACCAAGATTGATTTTTCCAGCGATGCATAAAGTCTATTGCCCCAGAATATGCCGATTTATGTAAAAATTCCTGTAAATAAGAATTTTCCAAATTGCGATTCGTTGCCGTTAAAATACCTCCTACATAAGTATTACCTTTATTAAAATCCTGCTGAACACGACCAACAAAATAACTCGTCAATGGCTCTACAAGGCTACTTCGTTCGTTGCTTCCATCCGAAATATTTGCTATTTCTCGTTGCGTAACACTTTCCAAAATACCAATCGAAGTCCCGCTTTTGGTCTTACCACTAAATTTGGCAGCACCCAAAATCGTCGTATTAGAAGGTGTGTTTACATATTCATTATCTTCATCGACGTTCTGTGCCGAGCCGTGCGGCGAACTTCCAATTCGGCGTGAATAGAATAGATTATCTCGTCGAAATGGGCCACCTGCTTCGGCATAAGTGACCTGAAAATCAAAGATATTTCTGTTTTCTATAAAAAATGGACGACGCTCCGAAAAGAAAATTTGAAAACCATCCAAATTCAATGCAGCAGGATCTGCCTCAACTTGCCCAAAATCTGGATTAATCGCTAAATCAAGCGTCAAATCATTAGTGACACCGATTTTTGCATCTAGTCCAGCGGACATTTTAGTATCAAAACCAGTTGCATAAGGGTTACCTTCTTCTTTTTCAAATATACTTGCTTGCGCCAATATATAAGGCTGGATTTCAACTTGCTTTTGTGGTTCAATATCTTTTATTCCTTCCAGAGCACCAAAATTACTAACCCAACCAGCCGTATTCTGTGATATAAATTTCCAGTTAGAACGCTCTTGATGCCTAAAATCATAACGTGCAACTTGCAAGCCCCATTTTTGAACAGATTCGTTACCAAAACGTAATTGACTCAACGGAATTTTCACTTCTGCTGTCCAACCTTCTTCATCAATATTCGTTTTCGCGTACCAAATCGAGTTCCAATTTTCATCCCAGTTACTACCATTATTAGTAATAAATTCGTCGCCAATAACGCCCGCAGCATTGACCGTAAAAGAAAAAGCCGTTCGTTTATCATTATAACTATCAATACTAATAGATACTCTATCTCCATCAAAATCATCTCGACGAGTCAAGCGACGAACAATTTTTTCGGGTTCTGAGTCGTGACAACGAAACGCCACATAAATATTTTTTTCATCATAAAGAATTTTGAAAGAAGTCTGATTTTGAGGTTTTTCGCCTTCGTTTGGCTGCCTTTGTATAAATCCACTACTCCAATCTACTGATTTCCAAACTTCATCTTCCAATAAACCATCTATTGCAGGTGGTTGTGTTGTCACTTTTGTTGTTTGATAATGTCGTTGTTTAGTTTTAGAAGAATCATTAGGCGATTCATGATTAGCCCAAATAAATGAAGTTGCGAATAGTGAAAATAAAAGAATAATTGTTCTTTTTTTCATAAAATTGAGTAGTATTTATAATTAAAAATTTAATTCTAGAAACTAGTGTATTACTATTTTTTTTAGGTTCTTTTTAAGAATTATTGTGAAATTCAAAACAGTATAAATCATACTGAATTTGAGCGGTACTTATTTCTATATCATTCTTTTTTGACTTTGGTAAGTTTTTTTTAAAAAAAATAGAAACACTTCCTTTCTTTTTCTAAAAAAGAAAACAAACCAATAAACAATTGATAATGAATATTTTATACTGTCCAGCTAAAGACAAAGACGAAACATGAAGGTTGCAAGATTACGTTAGGAGTTTATATTTGAAGTTTTAAATCGACGAATAAGCATTTTTAGAGCATAACTAACAATTCGGTGCAAATAAAAAGAGTGTATTAAGTTTTATCAACTTAATACACTCTTTTTTAAAGTATTCCTAATGCTGTATAGCAATTTTTTTTAAAAAAAACTATGGTAGCTCAACGAGATTCGTCACTACACTAACAAAACCACTTTTTATAGTCGGTCGACGAGGCTCCTCGCGCTACAATAGCTTTGAAAGTATCCTTATTTCTTAACTAACTTCATACTTTGAGAGCCTTCTTTCGTAGAAATTTTTGAAAAATAAACACCACTTGCCAGTGCTGTCGCATCAATTGTTGCATTACGACTGTTAGGCTCAGCATAAAATATTTGCTTTCCTTGAAGGTCAAATACTTCGATAGCAATAATGTCTGTATTTTCAGAAGCAACTAACCAATGATTCGTTGCTGGATTTGGAAAAATATTCAATCCTTCTATAATAATATTATTAGAAACGCTTGTTGATGTTCCAAATATTACATCATCAAAATAATAAGTTTTTACTCCTGCCCCTTGTCCTGTTGCTCCAAAATTAAAAAAGATAGAAGCCATATTATAAGACCATCCTGCATTCAAACCAAAGCTTAGTGCTGCTGTTCCTGAGACTTCATTTGTAAAATCAAACTCTAAACTTTCCCAACCGCCTGCAACAGTTGTCATCACCTCCGTTTCGCAAGTTTGTGTATTATCATTTGAATTTTCAACTTTCAATCGAATAGGAATATTGGCATCTGGAGACCATACGCGAACTGTCATTTTAGTATTAGAAGCTGTAAAAGGAATATTTGTAGCAAAACCTGCTCCTGTTCCAATAGTTGTACCTGCCCACAATTCTGCCGTAGCCGTTTTGGTTACTTCCATTACCATATTATTTGTATTAGTTGGATCAACGACCAACATAGAAGCATTTCCACCAAAATCTGTCATGTTATAATTAACTGATGTATCTTCAAAAGTTACAGGCAAATCAATTTGAGCACCAACTGCACCGCCCACTTTCTTAATATCATCAAAAAGAAAGGTAGAAATAACAGAACCATCACCAACATTTCCAAAATCAAACATCAATACAAGGTCATTATATTCAGTAGGTGTACCTATGAAATCCCATGTTAAGGTCTCCCAAGCATTCGAAGTTGTTGTTACTGCATCTAACTCAACAGGAGGTAATCCTGCTGTAGCTTCTAACTTCATTTTGACAACTGTTCCCGCAGGAGCAGCCGTATAAACTTGCATCGAAATGATACTATTGGATGTAAAATCTAAATCGTTTTGTAATAAAATCTTGCTTCCTCCCCATATTTCACCACCATTTCTAATGATTTGCCCAACGGTTGCACTTGTATTAGTCCCGTTAGATTGAGGATTTGCGATAACGCTAGCTGTTCCGCCATCAAAGTTTACAAAGCTAGAAGTAGTTATACCTGATTCAAAATCAATTGGCATATTAATTTGAGTGCCAGTAGGTGTTTGCTCTATATCATCTATCAAAAACGTAGAAATAACAGAACCATCACCAACATTTCCAAAATCAAACATCAATACCAATTCATTAAAATTCGCTGGCACACCAGTAAAATCCCATGATAAGGTTTCCCAAGTATTTGTAACGGTTGTATAAGTATTTCTTTCCGCAGCAGCACCACCGCCTTCAAGTTTTAATTTCATCATTGTACCAACAGGAGCTGCTGTATATACTTTAATGGAAATAACTTGATTGACTGAAAAATCAAAATTACTGACAGAAATTAATTTACTACCAGACCATGGTTCTCCACCATTTCTTACGATTTGCGCAACCGTTGCACTTGTATTGATACCATTTGATTGCGGGTTTGCAATAACAGTACCTGTACCGCCATCAAAGTCGATAAAGTTGGCAGTTGTTATGCCTGATTCAAAATCAATAGGTAAACTAACACTTTGACTATATCCAATAGAAGTGATAAATAATAATGTAATTAGCAATTGAATTTTTTTCATAATCTTTTAGTATTTGGAAATTTTTTTAAATTAAATTTGATTAAAAATCAATAAATTATGTTATTTCCAAATATACATTTCAACAACAAAGAATACTAAAAAATCACTACATCTAGAATACTTCTATTCCTAAAATAATGCTTTTCTTTCAAAAAATCATTACATCTTTACTACATCAATATTTATTACACTTTTTGTAACAATCTGATGCCCAATCACTTATTTTCATAAATTCAGAAGAGTGCTTTTATTGATAGTTCTTTAGAACGCGACATGAGATCTTTTTCGGTTCTTTGAAAGATACCGTGCGATTGATGATGTTGGTGATTGGTTGCTCTACTGTTTGTAATTACTTTCGGACTCATCAGTTGCATTCCCCAGAACCAAAGCTTTTTTA
>CAKZLT010000221.1 GCA_937127195.1 uncultured Saprospiraceae bacterium | reverse complement strand
GTTGAGTCACCCTGAGAGTGCCAAAAGAGGTAATTTGATGGCAGCGACGGGAATGATTTTGGCAATAATTGCCTCGTTGGTTGTGCCTTTGGACAAAGGTGATGGAAATTACCTCTGGATTTTGGGAGGTTTAGCTATTGGTGGTAGTATTGGTTTTATTGCTGCAAAACGTGTTTTATTGACCAAAATGCCCGAATTGGTTTCACTCTTCAATGGTTTTGGAGGTGCTTGTTCGATGTTGATTGCTATTTTGGAAACGCAAACTTATACAGCAGCAGACGGAGGAACTGCACAGTTGGTTATTATTATAATTGCCTTGTTTATTGGTTCAATTTCGTTTACGGGTAGTTTAATTGCTTACGGTAAGTTAGATGGTTCTATTGGTAATTCACTCAAATTACCTTTTCCTCAAGTTGTCAATCTGATATTGCTAATCGCTTATATTGCTGTTGGTTTTATGGTCGCTACGGGTAGCGCAGATGGAATCAATACGACTTACTTGGTCATTTTAATAGCTATTTCTTTAGTTTATGGAGTTACTTTCGTTTTGCCGATTGGCGGCGGAGATATGCCTGTTGTGATTTCATTATTGAACTCTTTTACAGGTTTGGCAGCAGCAGCAGCAGGTTTGATTTATGGTGATTATGTGATGATTGTTGGTGGTATTTTGGTTGGTGCAGCAGGTACGATTTTGACCGTAATGATGTGTGATGCAATGAATCGTTCTTTGCTAAATGTTATTATTGGAGACTTCGGTGCTTCGAGTGCAGCAGGTGGCGCAGCTCGCGGTGAAGAAGTGGTCAAAGAAGCGAATGTATCAGATGTTTCTATTCAATTAAAATATGGTCAAAAAGTAATTATTGTCCCAGGATATGGTTTAGCAGTTGCACAAGCACAACATATTTGCCATGATTTAGATAAAGCTTTATCGGAAGAAGGCGTTCAAGTCAAGTATGCAATTCACCCCGTAGCGGGTAGAATGCCTGGGCACATGAATGTACTTTTGGCAGAAGCTGGCGTTGATTACGATAAATTATTGGAGTTAGAAGCTGCCAATGAAGAGTTCCCTACAACGGATATTGTTTTGGTAATTGGTGCAAATGACGTTGTAAACCCAGCAGCACTTGACGACCCAAGTAGTCCAATTTACGGAATGCCAATTCTGGAAGTTGAAAAAGCCAAGTCAGTAGTTGTATTCAAACGAAGTATGAACCCAGGATATTCTGGTATTCAGAATCAATTGTTCTTTGGTGATAAAACAAAGATGCTATTCGGTGATGCGAAGGCTTCTTTGAATAAGATTAAAGATGAAATTGGAAATGTTTAGGGATTAAAGTACATGAGTAAAAATAATCCTGTATTCTAACTCGTCTTTTTTCTGCTCACGTACTTAAAAAAATTATGCCTACTAAACTGTAAAAGTTTAGTAGCCATAGTTTTTTAAAGAGTTTTTTTATAAAAAATTACTCCTTCGCATCCAAAGCATCCAAAGCATATAAAGCAAAAGAGCCCAGCCAATGTTGTCCAGCATAATCACCATCAACGATATTTCCTAAAGAAAAATCTAAATGCTTGTCTGCAATTTCTTTTAAGTGGTTATATTCTGGATATTGATTAGCGATACCATATAAGCACCAAGCACGACTAAAATTCAAACCATCCAAATGCACTAATTTACCATCTGAGCGGTCAGAAACCGTTGCGGGTTCTAATTCAATAAATGGTTTAAAGGCTTTAAACCATGTTTTAAATTCCGTTTCAGGTAATACGCGGCGCATCAAATCTGCTTCTTCTAAACAAGGCGAAAGAAAATCATAGCCACTCGGCTCCCAACTTATTGGGCAATTTTCATCCGTCAAATAAAAGTCCTTAGCTCTTTTTTCTATCAATGCTAGTAATTCTTTATCTTCGATTACTTTCCCATAATCCCAAGCAAACGTCAACCCGAAAGCCGTATTCGTATGTTCTCCTACTCGAATAGGATAATTCAATTTGGGTAAATATTCCTTATATTTTTCAATAATTAAATCCGCCAAAGGCTTTAAGTTTTGATACCATGTTTGTGCTTCTTCATCTTCCCAATTTTCTAGTTCCGTTGCTAATTGCAGCAGCCAAGCCCAACCATAAGTACGCTCATAGCTACTCGTGAATGGGTTCAATTCAAAATAAGCCAATTCTGCTTTAATATTCTCTGCTGTCAAGTTTTCACTTAATTGTTGACGAATTTCTTTTTGATTATCCAAATCTGGAAATGCTTTAAGTAATCGAACCAAAACCCAATGTCCATGAACCGCCGAATGCCAATCAAAACAGCCATAAAATGCAGGATGCTGCCCTTTTGGAGTTCCAATGTCTGACTCTTTTTCATAGACTGCGCCCATCTTATTTGGGTATTCTTGCTGAATACAACTCAAAGGAAGGCTTGCCAATCGATTCGCTTGCGCCAAATCTAATTTCAATTCAAAAGATGGCATTTCATCTGATTTTGATGGTTCATCAGTTGTGTTTTCAGTACAACTATAAGTTGTTAAGAGTAAAAAAGATAAGAATAAAATGTTGTTAATTTTCATAATTTGAAAGTCTATTTTTAATAAAAAAACGATAACTAAATACCATTCGGAAAATTCCAAGTAATTGCAAAACCAAAACTATTAGAAGAAGTTGTTCTTGAAAAAACATCCATTCTTCCAAAAATGCCAATAGCAGTATTGGGATGAAAAAAATTAAAAGTCATCCCCAATTCTATCGGATAACTCACAAATGACTCCATTTCTTCACTTTCAAAACGGAGCTTTGAAGTCCATTCTCGACCTATTCCACCCCAAAAGCCTAAATTCAAGCAATCAAAAGAATCGGTAAACCAAAGATTACAAGTACCAACCGTAATCCCATCTTCATCACCTGTATTTGCTGCAGAAAAAAAATTAGCTCGAAGCATAACCGTCGATTTCAAAACAGTAGAAGTTCTCCCAATTCCTATTAGAGTAACCTTATTTGGCTCTAATTCACCTATTCCAAATTGTGTTTCTAAAGAAAATGAAATATTATCTTCCATTCTATAATATACCATTGGTGCAACATAAGCATAACCTCCAATCGCTGTCTGCGTTTCTACTGTATTTAAAATAGGTGCTTTTACCCAATTCAAACTTCTTCCACCAGTCACACCAAAACTCACAGGAGTTTGCCCATTTGATTGCAAACTATAGAAACAAAGTAAAACAAATAGGGCTGGAAAGATTTTCTGTTTCATAAAAAAGGCTTTAAATGATAAATCTAGATTGATATTTTCATTCTATAAATATACTAAAATACAAAAGGGTAAAAGCCAATTATAGCCTCTACCCTTCTGTATTTATATTTGATTTTGGTTCTTTTGTTGCTTTTCTATGATTGAATTTATAAATTCCTTTGCTGCAATCTCTTTCATTTTTGCATATTTCTTTTGATTTTGGTTTGCCTTTTCCGCAATTTTGTACTTTATAGCTTCATACTCTTTTCTTTCCTTTTCATTATTTCTCAAATAATCCCGAAAGCTTAAATGTCTATGAAGTTCCACAGAATTACTCTGACAAACATATAAATGATGCTGAATAGAGTCTAAAATTGAGTGCTTTTTGTCCTTTCTTTTAAAAACTTCTCGTCCTTTTATCCCTTGATCCCCATTATGAAAATATCCAATTTGGACTAATCCTAATTTTATATTATCAAACGATTTAGCATTATTATATACAATATCAATGTCAATAATTGGTTTTGCAGCTAAATTCTTAACCGATGTACTTCCAATATGTTCAATATCAATATCAATGTTTGAAAGTGCCTTTCTAATCAATTTGTTTATGACACAAAAATCATTCTCCCAACTTTCTTGATATTTCTGTATTAGCATTTTTTATTAAAAATACACAACAATTAATGAAAACCCCACTATCGATTACTAGAATCTTCCGTTGGAGTTTCCACTCTTGGATAAAGTTCATTATTCAAATCATTCAACATTTGAATCAATTCAGGTTGCGGAAAGCAATCCGTTTTGTCTTCTCTTACATTACAGTGCGTCCAAAGTCCACGACCGCCATTCAAAGCATCAAATTTCAAATCAAACCAATCTCGATCATATACGCGATTTTCGAATTTCAATTCAAATAACTTCACCAAATCCAACAATAATTGCTTCGTAGAAGCCATTTGAGCTTCCGTATATCGCTGAAAATAACGATGTCCGCGCCATGGTTTCTCCAAAATACAAACCTCTTCCCTTGGAATATATACTTTTCTAGTTTCTGATAATTGCACGAAGAATTTCTCTTCTCCATCTTCCTCTGCTCTTGTCAATGGACCAAAATTACAAATCTCAATTCCAATTGATTTAGCATTCAATTTGGTATTACTTACTTTATACTTTGGACGACGAGTACCTAAGTGATGCGCCCAATATTTAGAATGATAAGCACGATAGACCAAACCATCAAAGTCTTTTGCACCATCCGTTTTGCGACCAATTACAAAAGCAGTTCCCACTCTAAGTACGCCACCACGGCTTGACTTATCGCGTTCCCAACCTGCAATCACATAATCTGGACGAGCAGCACCTGCCGTATGATGCAAGAAAACGGCATCTTTCTCATAGACTTCCTTATAATATTCATTATCACTAAGCGGATAATCACTAATATAACTTCCTGTCAAATAATCATATTTAATGACACTTTCAGCATCTTCAAGAGCCTTCCAAGTCATATTACCGACGACTCCATCATCATCCAAACCAAGAGATAACTGAAAAGCTTTCACTGCTGCTTCCGTTCCTCGACCAAAAATACCATCTGGCGTACCAGCATCAAATCCTAAAGAATTTAAGATTTCCTGTAACTCCTTGACCTTCGTTCCTCTACTTCTGAATCTTAATAACATATTTTAGACTTATGATAAGTTGAAATTATTTTTATTATTTCTTCTAAAGATTTCTCCTCAAAGAATGTTAAAGTAATGATTTTTTGGATATGTTTCAATCTTTACACATAATTATTCATAATAATATTAAAAATTAGTCTTTACTAGCAAAGTTTCAATCCCAATATTTAAAGAAAAAGGGTTATTAAACGCCTTTTTTAATATTTTTATTTAAAAGAATTCTGTCAAAGAAACAAAAGGAAATAAGGGTGTATAACTCTTCGATTCTTTCTAAAAAAAATAATTGACAACAATCAATATTAAGTTTTTAAGGATTCTAAACTAGAATTTAGTTCGCCTTCCATATTTTTATTAGATTTACCAGATTAGTGATTTTAGTATAAAAATTGACAATAGGAATAATTCGATGGACAAAAAAATACCTTATAACGATAGAGATATTAGTTGGCTTTCTTTTAACTATCGTGTCTTACAGGAAGCAAAAGACACCAATGTTCCTTTATTAGAACGACTCAAATTTCTTGCAATTTACTCTTCTAATTTAGAGGAATTTTTTAAAGTCCGCATTGCTTATCACCGAACTTTATTGAGGTTAGGCAAAAAAGTCCGTAAATCATTTCAATTAACACCTAATCAAGAGGTGCTTAATACTTTAATGAAAATAG
>CAKZLT010000220.1 GCA_937127195.1 uncultured Saprospiraceae bacterium | reverse complement strand
AGTTCGGCAAATAGAGTTTGATTACTGGCGGTTGGTTTGTTTTGAGCATCGACAATATAAGCCGTAAACCAAAGCGTTTCGTTGGTTTTGTAGAGCGTTCGGTCAGTGTGTAAATAGACCTTTGTGATTGGGAACTCTTTGATGTAGGAATCATAAGCCGTTTGTAAAGCGGTGGGTAATTCTTGCGCGGATATAGAAAACGTTACTAAGACAAATAGAACAGATAAGGTGAAATTTTTCATAGGTGTATTTTTAAATGTTGCGAGTTAGGAATGAAAAACAAACTTGTTTATAATTCATTTTTTTAGAGAAATGATGAATTGATTTTTTTAAAAAGATGATACTTTTTTGGCACATTTTTAAAAATCGTAGCATTTTAATCTTTAAGAACAAGATTTTAACGATTTGTACTAGGATTTTGTAGATAAGATGTGTGAATTGGTCGTTTTGGTGTGTGAATTAGCTTGATAGTTGTAGTATAAGTGTTTAGTTGATTCGTTTATATAAGTGTTGTTAATTATTGGATAAATCCAAATACTATTTGGTTTGAGAGCGGTAAGTTGATTTTTTAAGAAGACGAATAGTTAATTATTTGATAATGAATTGACTAGCTGCATATACGGTTTTTTTTTCAAAAAATCAACCCCTTTGAGCCAGTTTTTGAAACTTTCTTTTTTTTTAGCCGTAAAACCCTACCAATTAGAATTACTACTACTATAAAAAATACTAAAATCATTGTCCTTTTTTAGGAAAGGATTAATAATAAAAGAACAAACATATAATATATGAGGCAATTAAAAATTACGAATAAAATTACTGCTCGTGAGAGCCTTTCTTTGGATAAATACTTAAATGATATAGGTAAAATAACGTTATTAACTGCTCAAGAAGAGGCAGATTTGGCGAAAAGAATTCGGGAAGGTGACCAAGAAGCACTTGAGAGAATGACTAAAGCTAATTTGAGATTCGTAGTTTCTGTTGCTAAACAATATCAAAGTCAAGGACTTTCGCTAAGTGATTTAATCAATGAAGGAAATGTTGGTTTAATGAAAGCTGCCAAGCGATTTGACGAAACCAAAGGTTTTAAGTTCATCTCTTATGCAGTTTGGTGGATTCGCCAATCTATTTTGCAAGCAATTGTAGAGTATTCTCGTATTGTTCGATTACCATTAAATAAAGTCGGTTCTTATAATAAAGTGAATGAAGCTTATTTGTCCTTTATTCAGGAGTTTGAACGTGAGCCAACGCATGAAGAATTGGCAGAATTGTTAGGTATTACAACTAAAGAAGTGCGTAATATGCTTAAAGGTGGAGGCAAGCACGTTTCTGTTGACGCGCCTATCAAAGGAGGTGAAGAAAGCGACGCGACGATGTTGGATTTAATGATAAATGATGATCAGGTTCGCCCAGATTCGCAATTATTAAAAGAGTCTTTGAAAGAGGAGGTACAAGAAGGTTTACAGATTTTATCTCCAAGAGAAGTCGAAGTTTTGTCTAGTTACTATGGTTTAGAGGGCAAAAAATCTTTGACTTTAGAAGAAATAGGGGAGTTGTATAATTTGACTCGTGAGCGTGTTCGCCAAATCAAGGAAAGAGCTATTCGTAGATTAAGAAAATCTAATAATAAAAATGCTTTACGTTCTTATTTGTAGTGTGAAATAGAAGCGAGACCGCCCTTTGGGCTGTGAGAAGCGAGATAAGGCGTGAACTTTTATAAGTTTGCTATAACATCTCGCTTCTCGCAGCCCAAAGGGCGGTCTCATTTCTCACTTCTATATTATTCATCTAGTTCATCCTCAAACTCATTGATGATTTTTTTTATCTTAAAAACGAACTCCACCTTCGTTCCTGTTGGTTGATTGTAATCATCTTTGAGGTCAATGATATTGAATTGAATGGCTTTTTTGCCACCTTGATAATTGGCTAATCGAACCCTTTCTTGAATGGTTTGAACGCCTGAAGATTTATATTCTTTGGGTTTCCACGCACTATATTCTTTTGCTTTTTCTCTTCCAATTCCATTATCCAAAATCAAAACGCGTAACGTCTTCTCATTTATTTTTTCAAATTTAACTAATAATTCACCATCTTTTTCTTTGTGTAATAAACCATGTTTGAGTGCATTTTCAATGGCAGGTTGTATTAACAAAGGCGGAATAAGTATATATTCTTTGCCCGTAATATCCATTCCGATAAGTTCAATTTGTGTTTTTTTACCAAAGCGCAATTTTTCTAATTGTAGATAAAGCGAAAGGAATTTGAGTTCTTGTTCTAATGTAATGGCTGAAGTTTTGGAGTATTCAAAAATCAAACGAATCAATCGCGCAAATTTTCCTAAATAAAGCATTGCGGACTCTCTATCATTAGTCGTAAAAAAGTGCTGTATTGCGTTTAAAGCATTGAATATGAAGTGCGGATTCATTTGAGATTGCAATGCTGAGGTTTTCAATTCACTGAATTGACGGTTAAAGTAGGCTTCTTTTTCTTGGCGTTTTTTATAAAATTTAATCCAAATACGAAAGCCTATATATATTATTATAGCAAGAAAAACCAATAAAATAATATAAAAAACTAATGTGTTATATATCGATTTATTGATGCGAATCCGAACACTTTTAACCGTTCCATTGTAATCACCTTCGGATATAGCAGCTCGTACTTTGAACTGATAATCACCTGGTTTTAGTCGGTCATACTGAACCGAATTGTTGGTTGTGAACTTCCACTTTTCATCTAAGCCAACCATTCTATAAGAATACAAAATGTCATTTTGATGTTTGTATGATGGAGATATGAACTCAAAAGATAAGGTGTTTTCATTGTGTTTTAAGGTGTAGTTTTTCTGTATTTTTTGGGATTCACCAGCAACTTTTATATTGGAAATGGTGATTGGAAAATTGATTCTTTCGAAATTAACTTCATCAAATTCAAAGGTCGTGAGTCCTTTAGAGGTACTAACCCAGACCTGATTATTTTTACTAAAAAATGCATTTATTTTAGAAGAAGGCAAGCCATTGGTTTTATCTAACGTTTTAATTTTCATCGTTTTAAGGTCGATAATGTTAAGCCCTTTACTAGAAGTAACCCAAAGTCGGTCATGGTCATCAATGAAAAGTTGTTTAGAATGATTGGTTAGTAAATTGTTCTTTAGGTTAAAATGCTCAATAATCTGATTTTTTTTTAAGAAAAATACGCCATTATTTTGGGTAGCAATTATATTCAAATCTTTATAGGAAGTAATATCTGTGACCCAATGAGAGAAAGGCTTAACGAGATGAGATGTATGAAATGGTTTAATCTCATTATCTTTGAAAGTATATAAACCGTCCGTTGTACCGATTAATGCTGTTTGGTTATCATTGTTGTAATGAATGGCATAAACTCGCTTTTGAGGTGATTTTAATTTAGATATAGTCTCAAAATCACTTTTATCAAATGTAGTAATGCTTCCGTGATACCAAGTTAATATATTTTGAGGTGTTTCATCCAAATCTTTAATAGTACCAAATTTTGTCTTTTTGATTCTTTTTTTATTAAAATTTTCATCTAGCTGAAATAGCCCTTGACTTGTGCTGTTGAACCAATACCCTTTATTATATTTTTGGGGTTTAAATAGCGTAAAATCAGAATAGAGTTTTTTTGAGTTTTGTACTTGATTGTCTTTTAATTTAAAAATCAGACCTAGCGAAGAAATACCTATGATATCATCATTCTGCCCCATTAATTGCACGATTTGACCGCCGTTAAGAGGCAGTTTAGTGTTCGTGAGCGTTTTCATTTGAAAAGAAGGGATATAGAAAAGCCCTTTTGAATTTGTTCCAACCCAAAATCCTCCTTCTTTATCTTCAAAAAAATAATTGACTTGAATACCTCTAAAAAAGGAAGCATTTTGATAGATTAGTTCATTTTTTTTATTAAAAATATATAACTGCTTTTCATCAATAATCCATATATTTTCACTTTTATCTTCATAAAAAAAGCGAATACTAAAATCCTTATTAGAAGGATGATGAAAGGTTTTTAATTCCAAATCTTCTATGCCTAAATTACCTTGATTGCTTATTTTGACTTTGAAAATATTTCGTGTTTTTCGATTAAAAACATAAATAAAGCCTCTTTGGGAATAGTAAAAATCAAATCTGTTAAAAGTTTGAAGTCCTCGTTGATTTAAAATTTGCCGAGAATAGGCTTCTTGAGTAAAAAGATGATAATTATGACCTCTAGAATTAATAATTTTATTAGGGTTGTCTTGACCTATTTTTTTATAAAAAGGAATAAATTCTTTTATTTCGGGATGTTTTTTTTGATAATAGCAAC
>CAKZLT010000219.1 GCA_937127195.1 uncultured Saprospiraceae bacterium | reverse complement strand
TATTCATTATGCGGAGAAATATGTAGCTGATTTATTAGAATTAGATCCGACTTTTCAGGCGCGTTCTGTTGATCCTGTTGTTTTTCAGGCGTTGATTTTTAAAGGAAAATTGGGGCAATTAGGTCTTAATGTATCCTCTGTGTCTAAGGTGAGTGAAAGTTTTTATGAAGCTCCTGCGACGGTTTTATTGGTGACAGAAGAAGAAATTAAGCAGAGAGGCTATACTGATTTAGAGCAATTATTAAGAGACTTACCAGGTTTTGATATATCACAATCCAACGGAATTACGTATTCTTCGATTTATCAGCGCGGCTATCGATCTATTAATACGGATAGAATGCTTTTGCTGGTTGATGGTGTTGAGGATAATGACCTTTGGGGTAACATTGTCTATCTTTCGCGCCAATATTCTATGTCGAATATTAGTAGTGTCGAAGTGATATATGGCCCTTCTTCGACTATTTATGGTCCAAATGCCTTTGTTGGAGTGATTAGTATTAATACTAAAAATCCGATTGAATACCTAGATGATAATGATAATTTTGGTTTTGCAATAGAAACAGGATATGGGCAATGGCGAGATAGATATGTTGATGCAACATTTGCAACTCGTATTCCTGACCATCCAGTTGAGCTTTCATTAACTGGGCGTGTTTTTCTTTCTGATGAACCTAATAACCTAAATGGTGATTGGTTTGATTATCAAATACCAGATTTTAGTCAGTTGATGAGAGATAGCTTAGATAGATTATTAGGAATTGTTAATGATACAGCAGCGGCTCAAGCTTTTCTAACTTCCGCAAGTGGTAAAAATCCTAGCTTTTATGAGTCAATTATTGAAAATGGTGATATAACAGGTATTCGATTAACGGATGCTGGTGTGAGAGAAGCATTGGTAAGGGATAAGGATTTGTTATCCAATTCAGCATATAGTGATAATACAGAAGCTTACTCATTATCAGGAAAACTGAAAATATATGATTTGACAATTGGATTTCAGTATTGGCAAAAGAAGGAAGGACTTGGCTCGTGGTACAATGATGTTAGGCAAGGAACGGCGAAGCAAGGGCAATCTTGGAATCCTACAAGTACGATGTTTTATTTGAAATATAATAAAGAAGTCAGTTCAAAGTTATCTCTCAAATCATTTACGAGATATAAGGTTCATGGTTATTTGAAAGATAATGCATTGGTAACTTTGAATTCTTTTTCAAATGGTCGCCTCACTTTATTGGATTTAGTGAATGATTCTACAGCCACTTGGGACACTTCTTATTTGAGTGTGCGTTCTAATCAGGTTAGAAGTGAATTTACGGCTATTTATCGTTTTAGCCCGAATTGGAATTTCTTTACAGGTGTAGAAATGCGATTTAGTGTTATTCAAGCGGATTATATCACAGGTGAGGACGAAAATCCAGAGGAAAATGCAACAGCTCCAGTATTAGAAGGTGGAAATCATTTCTTTTCGAGGGATGTTGGTGTTTATGCACAGACTAATTACTTGGTCTCTGATATTTTTAAAATAACAGCAGGATTGCGATATGATAATAATAGAACACGACTGACAGAAGGCTATGGAGGACAATTTAATCCACGTTTCGCGGTTATTTATCAACCCAGAAAATGGGTTTTCAAGGGGATTTATGCCAGAGCATTTAAAGCTCCAACAAATTCAAATTTATACTCTACAGTCGCAGGACAAAGAGAGTTGAATAATCCTAATTTAAAGCCAGAAACGGTAGATAACATAGAAATCAGTGTGCGTAGATTCTTTACGGAAACGTTTCATATTGAGGCTGTTGCGTACCGTGCTAGATACAATAGAACACTTCAAGAGGTGGTTGTTCCATATCAAGGAGGGTTTACGAATCAGTTTAAATCAACAGGTGAATTATTGGTAAAAGGAGGTCATTTGGTGGCAACTTATCAAAAAAAGAATTTATCACTTTACTTTAACTATACCTATACTGACCCTTCTAATTTGATAGGTGCGCCAAAGGATAGTACTCAAAAAATAGAAGTAAGAGTTAGTGATATTGCTTCTCACCAGTGTAATATTGGAGGAAATTATATTTATAAAGGATTTAATTTCAACTTACGTTCTAATATCATAGGGAGAAAAATCACAGGAAAAGAAACTTCAGTTCCTGGCAATTTAGATGATTTTCCTGCTTATGCTATTTTTAATGGTGCGCTTTCTTATCACTTGAAAAGATTTAATTTGCATTTTGATTTTATGGTTAATAATATACTAAATAAACAATATTATTCTCCTGGTGTGAGGGCGGCAGACAATACTCGATTTTCATCAAGCTTGCCACAGAAAGGACGTAATTTGCATGTTCGATTGAGGTTTCGTTTGTAAGAAGGTTATGTGATTGGTGATTGGTGATTGGTTGTATCGCTATTAATTACAACAAACAGTGGAGCAACCAATCACTAATTACCAGTCACCAAGTAACCCATAATTTTTTTAATATAAAACCTACAACTCAAAATTATACATTGACATTTTTTAAAACAAATAAAAACGCTCTAGCTATTTGTTTACAACGTTCATCATACATTTGAGCTTCCAAATCAGTATCATCAAAAGCTTTCGGATCTTCAAATGGTAACGCTAATTTTATATCCATTCCAGATACGATTGGGCATTTTTCATCAGCATCTGTACAGACCATAATCGCAGCAAAATTGCTAGATGGATTAGGTGCAGCATCATATTTTTTTGAAAATGCAATATAAGGTAGCATTTCATCCGTCCATTTGACTTGATACTTAGGATTTGTAACTTGGTCATCGGGAGCTTGAATATCAAAGCCAATTCTCTTTAAAGCTGCTACTGCTCTCGGATTGAATGCAGTAGCTTCTGTTCCACCCGAAAAAGTCAACAATTTTGGTAGTCCCAAAAAATCAGCACCAACCATCAACCATAATTGCCCCAAATGACTTCTACGAGAATTATGAGTACAAATAATAATTGCTTTAGGTGTGTTTTGGGCTTGATATTGTTCTTCTAAGTAAGTGCTTAGAAGTTTTAATTGTATTTGACGTTCTTCCGAAATAGTATCAAATTCGGCTACTCGATCAACGCAAAAGTTATTCAAACTTTTAGATAATATACTATTATTGCTTTTCATGTAATTTATATTTTACCTTTTCACTAACAGCATCCGCCGCCTGGTTCGCAGGAAGAAGTTCCAACGGTCTCTAACTCTAATAATTGAGAAATTTTGACTTTAGGTTTTGTTGTTTTCAATGAAGGAACACCGCAATTGTCCTTAGCCAAACAGTCTGTTTCTTTAGTAGTCAAAAGAAATTGCTTACCATTAAAATCTAATCCAAACTTCTGAATAGTTTGCCCTTGATATTCAACTTCAATTTCAGAATCTTCAATTTTCAGAATCTTTTCAGATAATTCAATGATGCTGATTAATTTTTCAGGGTGTAGCCTATGGTCATAATCATTGGCATTCCAGAGTTGAAAATTAACTACTTTTTCACTTCGTACTGTTCCGCCACAGTCAATGAAATTTTTAGTGATTTGTCCAACTTCTGTTACATGAAAATGTCTTGGTACTAGTTCTCCATTAGGTAATTGAAATTCTAGTTGTTCTAAGCCACTTAACGCTTGTTTTACTGTTGATAATTTCATAATTATATTATTTAACTATTATATTGCAATATTGCGATTAATTATTTTAAAAAAATGTAAATTTTTAATTTTTTTGAAAAAAAGAACTACCAAAAAGCATCTTTCTTTACTGAATTTTAAAAGTGGTTTTTATTTTATTTTTTGAAAAACAAAAATTAGCAGCAATTATTCTCTCTTTTAAATTGTGAAAATAACGTTGCTAGAATACCTTGCACTTCTAACCAAACTTCAGAATTGATACAATAACAAACACTTGTTCCATCAATTGTTCCTTGTATTAAACCTACTTTTTTGAGTTCTCTCAAATGCTGTGAAATAGTAGCTTGAGCTAGACCTATTTCTTCTACTAAATCACCGCAGATACAAGCATTCGCCTTGAGTAAATACTGTAAAATTGCAATTCGCGCAGGATGTCCTAAGACTTTTGCAAATGCAGCAATCTTATTTTGTTCGGCTGTGAATATTTCAGATTTGGTTAATCCCATTTATTTATCTTTATATTGCAATATTACGATTAATAGTTGTAAAAAGCAATAGGTTGGTTTATTTTTTTTATAAAAAAATGGAAATCGAATTTAAATAAATGAGTTTAGGGAGTAGGAAATAAATAAGCTACCCGATATTGTAACGTTATTTTTCTTTTTAAGAAATTTAAAAAATCGTTGC
>CAKZLT010000218.1 GCA_937127195.1 uncultured Saprospiraceae bacterium | reverse complement strand
AAATATTATTAAGTGTAGATTGAGAGGATAGTAGCTTAATAACCTGATTAGTAGAAGATTTAATTTCTATGCCTTGTTGTTGCATTCCTCCATTTTGCCATGCTTGCCAGATTTCGTCTGATAAAACTACTTCTATTTCTGCTACATCGGATAAAGGAATTGAACCATTAGAGTTGAATTGAATATTATAAGTTTTACTTGTATTTGTGATATTTCCAACGAGAGTAGGTGTGCCAATATGATGTATTTCAGTTATTGGTCTTTGTACGCTAAAGTTATAAAACTTAGACAACGTAAGAGCTATATTGTTATTTGCCTTACTATTAATATAAGTGTTATTACTTTCTGGTAAAGTCATGGTGTCATTTACTGCGTCAATACGTGCCAATATACTTGCAAAATTAGCTCCGTTTACAATAGTTGGATATTTATTCATATCTGGCATTATCCAAGGAACTTCTATGATGGCAAATTTGCCAGGAAGAATGACAGGTATCGTAACACTATCTACAAGCCCTCCTACTGGCTCACTTGTATTAGGGTAGGTATTTGTGCCATTATAATCATTGGGCCAGTGTAGTGTCGTTCCAATCATTCCCCAATACAACTTTAGTTGTTCTGTTCCTAATGAAGGAGAACAGCCTCTGTTTCTTACTTTTACATAAATAAACTGAATCGAATCGACATTGTTTTCATAAGATAATGCATTTATAGATTTCTCAAAAATACTATCATTATCATTTCGTATAATGATATCAGGGGGAACATTTCCGTATGTACCAGAGTTGGGTTCTATACCTAAATCGTTTCTATTATCTTTAATATACAAATCCACTCCTGAAGATACTAGTTCAGCAGCTTTTTTGACGGCTTCATAAGCATTTACCATTCCATATCCGAGTTCTCTAGAGTGCCCTTTTGTCGAACATCGCCAGTTATAATCATAAGTATTGAATTTACTAGAGGTTGTTTCTAAAATCACTTGTATCATATCTGCGGATATACAGGGATTAGCAGATTTCATTAGCGCGGCAACACCTGAAACTACAGGAGTTGCAAAAGAACTACCTGTATAATAACCGTATCCATTATTTAACCTCGTGGTATAAATTGCTTCTCCTGGTGCGGCTAAATTTAATTTGGCTCCATATTCTGAAAATTGAGAAAGTTGCCCAAGTGAGTCTGTACCTGCTACTGCAAAAACCATCGGATGACTAGCTGGATATACAATTTCCCCTTGAATATTACTAGGTGACTCTGTA
Organism: uncultured Saprospiraceae bacterium; assembly: GCA_937127195.1. Lineage (GTDB taxonomy): Bacteria > Bacteroidota > Bacteroidia > Chitinophagales > Saprospiraceae > CAKZLL01. The sequence continues at coordinate 607 of CAKZLT010000218.1, read as the reverse complement.
CCTGCAGCACCAATTATAATTACTCCGTTGTTATAGGCATTTTCAATAGAAGGGGCTATTCGAAAAGCATCTGAAATGTCAATGGTGGCACTTAATTGAATAATACTTGCCCCCATAGCTACAGCATGATCTATACCTTTTGCAACTGCCTTAGCACTAGGTCCAACTGCGGTTCCTGCTCTAATAGCTAAAATTTTAACACCAGAACCATTGTTACCTCCCGCAATTCCTGAGACTCCTATGGTATTGTTACGTTTAGCAGCGATAATTCCTGCCACTGCTGTTCCATGCCCAGCTCCAGTTGTGAAAAAGTCCTTAACTTCATTATTTCCATATATTAGTGAACCATTACTAACTGCAAAATTAGCGCCCTTCCAATCATCAGCGACTCCATTACCATCATCATCTATTCCATTACCAGTAGTAGGGTCAAGAGGATTTGACCAAGCATCTTCATTTGGATTTAGGTAAATATTTTGATAACCATCACTTCCCATACCGAGGTCATCATGCGCCCAATCTATTTCGGAATCTATCACAGCGACGATTACACTACTATTTCCTGTTGCAATATCCCAAGCACTATCTGCCTTTATAGAAGCAATAG
>CAKZLT010000217.1 GCA_937127195.1 uncultured Saprospiraceae bacterium | reverse complement strand
AATTCATTGGCTTTGAAAAATGCTCTCTGTTTTTAAGCATAATAAGCTCTCATTATTGTTGATTATCCATTTATTCCTGATGCTCAGTCATCATCATAAGGCCTAACGTTATAAAATCATTGTACCATTGTCATGGACACAGGGGAGCTGATGATTAAAAAGCGAAGGGTTGCCAAGAAAAAGCCAGCGATTGACCATCAGGACTCACAGCAGGATGACGAATAAGCAAGTCGTCTTGAGCATTTATAGTGCTTACTAAGCACAAAATAGCGAATAGCGTAATAATTTGGTTTTTCATTTATAATAATATTTAAGTTACAATGTAAGTTTAATTCTTTACTAAAAACTCCCTAGCTAAAGTACCAATAAATTTTGATTACGATATTCCTTCTTAGAAAAAAGAAGTTGCTTTGGTTTATAAAAGAAAGAAATCAACTAATAAGACTTCTTTTTTTAACAACTATGCAAGTAATATTACTTTTTTTGAGTCATGCATTTGCTTTTTTTATAAAAATGACTAACAACCTAACTCAGTTATATATAATTACCTATCTTAACAATCTATAAACCAATTTCAATATATTTCAAAAAACTAGAACCATGGCTTTTTTAAAAAGAAACATACTCTTATTTAGTTTGCTTTTATCTTCATTGATAAGTTTTTCACAGCCTCCAAATGATAGTTGTGCGCATGCACCAATGATTAATATAGTCAATGGAACTGGTTTTTTTACAGGAACTACGGCGGGTGCTACTTCTTCTCCTTCGGGAACATGGGTTCAAACGATAGCACCTTGTGATACCGCAACCAACCTAAAAGATGTCTTTTGGGTATTTAATACTGGACAGTTCAGTGATTATGAGATCACAGTGAATACTGGTTGTAATGGTTTAGGTCTTCATTTAGAAGTTTGGAGAATATTAGGTATTTCTGGAGCTTGTACAAATGGTGCATTTCAAGCAAGTAATGAATGTGTAGTTTCTTCCTCAAAAACTACTTCTATAACGCTAAATAGTCTGACAATAAACACTGACTACTACATCAGAATAGGCGCTCCATCTGGTATTCCTGTTGCTCTTAATGGTCATATTATGGCATTAGGTAGTTCAAATCTATTAGACGCAACAACAACAGGTAATGTAGATACTAATAGTACAGGAAAATTATGGCATAACTATTTAGGAAATGGCTATCATTATACTATTTCACCACAACAACAGCATAGTAGTATTCGTATAGAAGTCCAAAATCATGATTTTGATACACTTGCCTCTAATGCACGTTTAGAATTCTATCTAGGTGACTCCGTCAATGTTGATAGTTTAGTCAGAACCGTAGATTATTTGACTGAAAGTCCTTATTACACGAATATTCATACTACAGGAGCTGTTACTGTTCGAACTGTTTCTGACCCAAACATTCAAGTTAGTGAATATGCCTTAACTTGGCATATTCCAGATTATGCACCTAGTCTTTTTCCTAATATTACCATTTGTGAAGGTGAAGATTACAATGGTTATACTATGTCTGGTTTTTATGTGGATACAGTAAAAGCTTCAACGGGTTGTGATAGTGTGAGTAGATTCAATTTATCGGTTTTGCCGACTTCCGAAGATACTATCAATGTCAATATCTGTCAAGGAAGTGATTATAATGGTTGGAATAGTACAGGTTTGTATTTAGATACTTTAACTGCTTATAATGGCTGCGATAGTTTGCAATTTGTATACTTAACGATTGATAGTGCAATAACTCCAACTATTAATATGATAAATGATAGTACTTTGATGTCTAGTATAGCGGTTAATTATCAATGGTTTTTTGATACAATTCCATTATACAGCGATACATTTCAAACCATCAATGCTAATCAATCTGGTATTTATTCGGTCTTGACTACGGATTCAAACGGTTGTTTGTCGGCAGATACTTTTCAGTTTATTATGGTTAATACTGAAAAAATAGCCAATCATCAATCGCTCATTGATATTGTTCCGAATCCAAATCAAGGAAGTTTTAATCTCCTTCTTAAGGATTTACCAGAAGGAAAATGGCAAATTTCGATTTATAATATTACTGGTCAATTGATACAATCTCAAATGCAATATATTTATGAATCTACTGAAAACATTCCTGTTGAATTAGAAAACATAGGAGAAGGAATGTATTTTTTAAGGTTAAAAAATAAAGACGGAATGATTATTACACGGAAATTTATTATTAAAAATTAAAGCCGTCAATAAATAAAAATAAGCTACTCACTATAGCTTTTTGTCGCAGTGAGTAGCTTATTTTTTTATAAAAAACTACAATTGTTTCCTAGTGAAAGTTGTATAAATTTTAGTTGCAACATCCTTTCTTTTAAAAAACTTGCTTATTGTTTTATTATTACTCAACAAAGGAATCAGAAAATTAACCAACCTTGGCTTACTTACCAAATAAGTATAAAGTTTAGCAACTAAGCGTTCACCTCGTAGTTTTTTAAGAATAGACTTATCATATTCTTTCATTGCTTTAGCCGAAAAAACGTTCTTTTGAAGGCACTCAACCGCATGATTTGCAGCATATCGCCCTGTTGCCATCGCATGACTAACGCCATTTCCAGTAGCTGGATCAATCGCCATTCCTGCCGAGCCTGCTACCATTAAATGCGAACTTGAAAGTGACACTTTATAATTAGGTAAATGCAAAAATTTTCCTTTTGCTTTTTCCTCTAAGGTCGCATTTGTAAAGCGGTTTTTGATATTAGGATGCTCCAAACAATCTTGAAAAAGTTGTTTAACATTCCAATTGTTTTTCTTAAGCACTTTTTCTTTAATCGCCATTCCTACATTAAAATATCCATCATATAATGGAATAATCCATAGGTAGCCACCTTTTAAAGTATCTAAAAAATAAACGGCTCCTACTCCATTTCCTTCTTCTTTTAGACCTTTATAATGTGCTCTCATTCCAATTACTTTTTCAAGTTTGTCTTTAGAAGGCATACCCAATTTTTGAGGTAAGTAAGAAGTCGCACCTGTTGCACAAATAAGAATTTTAGCTTCTATCTTTTGACCGTTGACCATCAATTCATAGCCTTCGCTGGGTTTATATTGAATATCTTTTGGTGTTTGACCTTCCATAAAATTAGCATAATTGCTTTCTTTTACTTTATTTACCAAGAAATTATCAAAGTCTATTCTTCGTCCTCCAAAACTTGACGTATCTCCTAAATTGATAAAAAATTCTTTATTTTCATTATTACAAAACTTCATCCAGTGCATCTTATCAACCGTCGTCGCCTGTAATTCTTTTATATAATTCGGATTTAAATGCTCCAATGCCCAAAATACATTAGTGCCACGAAACCCTTCTCCACAAACGATGTCGCGAGGAAAAGTAGCCTTATCTATAATAACGTGATTGATTTTATTTTTACTCAAATACAACGAAGCAGTACTTCCTGCTGGGCCTGCACCTATGATACAAACGTCTGTTTTCATAATATTTTTTTTAAAAAAATAAGGAGACTTTGGCAATTTATATTTTAATAATGCTCAAAATATAAGACCACTAGAAAAATTAATCCTGCTAGCATTACTAATTTTGACCATTGACTGAGCTGATGAAAACCTGATTTTTGATTTTCTTTTTCTAATCGGAAGATGATATATAATATGGGAATAATTATCACAATAACTCCATAAATTGCGCTCCAAATAAAGTTGCTCTGAATCAGTAATATAACCGAAAACACGACCATAGCAACCAATAGGAGTCCAAAAAGTTGACCTATTCGCTTAGCTTTTTTTACGCCATAAACAATCGGAAGGGTTTTGCCTCCAAATTGAGCATCACCATCTTTGTCCTCTATGTCTTTGATAATTTCGCGAAAAATGGTAGAAACGAAGGCAAATAGAATATATAAAATCCCTGTAAAAACGAAGGTTGATTCGTAAGGGTTTTTACCAATTAAGGCATTTACTAACTCTGGGTAGCAAACGCTCCATGGCACGAATGAGACGAAAATACCAACAATGATATTGCCTCGAAGTACTGATTTTTTATACCTATAAGAATATAACCAAAGCATACTCCAAGTCAAGAAAAAACCAAACGGGTACATCCAAATCAAAAACCAATCTATCTGACTATACACCCAAAATATCAATGCCATTGACACAATATTCAGTAATATATATAACCTAAAAGCATTCCTTTCAGTGATGATTTGATTGATAAAAATCTTATTGGGTTTATTGATTTGGTCTATTTTTAAATCATAAATATCATTGATGATATTACCCGCAGAAGCCGTTAAGGCGGTTACTATTATTAAAATAGTAAAATGAAAATCACTAAAAACAAGGTCTATTTCCGAAAATTCTGCATAAGGAACTAACACCAATATTCTGATAAGGTAAAAGGTCATTACCATAATCAATATATTGGCTAGTCGGAGAAATTGAAACCATTTTTTCAGGGTAATCATTCTTTATTAAAGATTAATTTATAATAAAAGACAGGACTTAATAACTTCTTTTTTAAATCTACATCCGAAAAAATAGATAATAAAACACTTACAAATTGTTTATTATTACCTAAGCCTTTGAGCAAATTAGAAAGCCATTTATGTTTATAGGAATTTTGTAAAAAAGCACTCACTTTCAATTCACGCCATAATTTATCATAAATCATTTTGTCGTATTTCGATAAAAATTTGGCGGAAAAATTATTGGCTTTGAGTGCTTCTGCTGCGTGCAGTGCCGCAATTCGACCACTTACAGCCGCATTTCCGATGCCTTCTCCTGTCAAAGGGTCAATTAAAGAAGCTGCATCTCCAATCAACATAAAATGGTCGCCCGAAATAACGCGTTTTTTAGAACCGAGTGGCAAACCGAACCCCTCAATGTTTCCAATTAACTCCGCATTTTTGAATCGCTCCTTGAATGGTTCTTCTTCTTTCAAAATACGAATCATCTCTTTTTTGAGATTAATTTTTCTTTCTTTTAGCAAATCCGTTCTCATAAAGATTCCCACATTCGTCTGATTATTCGTAGAAGGAAAAACCCAAAGATAGCCAGGCTCTAAATTATCCAAAAAATGCAATTCAATTCGATTAAAATAATCACCTCCTGACACATTCTTATAATACGCCCGAACTGACCCTCCATAATGCTTAGAATCTTTTTCGATTTTTCCTATCTGTCGAGCAAATTTTGATTGCGCTCCATCCGCCACGATCACTAATTTGGCTTGAATTTGAGTACTTTTATCAGAAGAAGAAAGGATATATCCCGTTTCATTTTTTTCAAAAGCTGTAATTTGAATACCTTCCTTTAGGTCAATTAAAGGCTCTTTTTTGATATAATCCACTAGATAATTATCAAAATCTCTTCTTTTGGAAATGAAGCCAATAGGCTCTTCAAAAACTAAATTCTCCTCTTTAACCCCAGGCTTGTAATCCAATTGTATTTTTCGGTCAGAATAAATAAATTCTATTCCCCAACAATTATATTTTATATCTTCTCTCGAAGTAAAATTCTTAAAGATTTCTTTATCGATTCGGTTAAAAACATAAGGTACTTTTCCACTCAAAGCATCGCCACAAATCTTATCTCGCGGAAAAATAGCTTTATCGACGACTACACTTGAAATGCCTAATTTGGCTAACTGCAAAGAAGCAGCAACACCACCTGGGCCAGCCCCCAACACACAAATGTTTGTTTGTATCATTTTTCTTTTTTTCATAAAAACACTAAAAAAGCAGCCAAAAGCCTTTTAAGGCACGATAAAATATATTAAAACTCTAACGATTAAATATCAATTTATAGTAAAATACTGGGCTAAACAATTTCTTTTTTAAATCTACATCCGAGAAAATAGCCGATAATATTTCAATAAATTGCCTGTTGTTTGCTAATCGTTTGAGTGTACTCGAAAGCCATTTGTACTTATAAGCATTTTGTAAAAAAGTACTTACTCGCAATTCTTTCCATAATTTATCATAAACCATTTTATCGTATTTTGATAAAAATTTGGCTGAAAAATCATTAGCTTTGAGTGCTTCTGCTGCATGAAGTGCTGCAAATCGACCACTAACCGTTGCATTGCCGATACCTTCTCCTGTCAAAGGATCAATCAAAGAGGCTGCATCTCCAATCAACATAAAATGGTCGCCCGAAATAACGCGTTTTTTAGATCCTAATGGCAAACCAAAACCTTGAAGTTCTCCAATTAATTCAGCATTTTTGAATCGCTCCTTGAATGGTTCTTCTTCTTTCAAAATACGAATCATTTCCTTTCTGAGGTTGACTTTTCTCTCTTTCAGCAAGTCCGTTCTCATACCGATTCCGACATTAGCCTCGCCATTCGGGAGTCGAAAAATCCAAAAATAACCAGGTTCTAATTTTTTTAAAAAATGTAATTCGATTCGGTTCAAATAATCGCCTCCTTTTACATTTTTATAATACGCTCGAACCGACCCAGCATAATGTTTGGGGTCTATTTCTACTTTACCTATTTGACGGGCAAATTTGGATTGTGCACCATCGGCTACAATAACTAATTTGGCTTGAATTTGAGTACTTTTATCTTTAGAATAAAGTATATATCCAGTTTCATTTCTTTCAAAAGCCGTAATTTGAACCCCTTCTCTCAGGTCAACCAAAGGCTCTTTTTTGATATAATCCACTAAATAGTTATCAAAATCCATCCTTTTAGAAAGAAAACCTACTGGCTTTTCAAGCTCTAATTCTGCTTTTGTAATACCTGGTTTATAATCAATTTGTATTTTTCGGTCAGGGTAAATAAATTCTACTCCCCAAGAGTTATATTTTAAATCCTCTCTCGAAATAAAATCCTTAAAAATTTCTTTATCAATTCGATTAAAGACATAAGGAACTTTTCCACTTATGGAGTCTCCACAAATTTTATCTCGTGGAAAAACAGCCTTATCCACCACTATACTCGATATTCCTAGTTTGGCTAACTGTAACGAAGCCGCAACACCGCCTGGCCCAGCTCCCAACACACAAACGTCTGTTTGTATCATTTTATCTTGTTTTTTCAAAAATACACTACAAAAGTACTCAAAAGCTTTTTAAGGCTAATCAGATTAAGTAACTAACGATTAAATAGTAACTTGAAGTAGAAAAACGGATTACGTAATTTTTTTCTTAAATCTACATCTTTGAACATCGCAGAAAGAATTTCTAAAAATTGCTTGTTTTTACTCAATCGTTTTGCGAAGAAAGTAATTACTTTCCCATATTGAAAAGCATTTTGTAACTGTGAACTAATTTTGAGTTCTTTCCAAAGTTTATCATAAACCGCTTTGTCATATTCTCCCAGAAATGCCTCTGAAAAATCATTTTCTTGAATAGCTTTCGCGGCTTGCAAGGCTGCAAATCGACCACTAATGGCAGCATTGCCAATTCCTTCACCCGACAACGGGTCTATCAAGGAAGCTGCATCCCCAATCAACATATAATTATTGCCAGATATTTTTCGTTTTTTTGAGCCTAAAGGCAACCCAAATCCACGAATATTTCCTACCAATTCAGCATCTTTAAAGCGTTCTTTGAAGCGCGGATGCTCTTTCAAGATATGCAACATATCTTTTTTAAGATTCGTATTATTTTTTTTAATTAAATCCGTTCTAATTCCTGCCCCGACATTAGCTTCGCCATTAGGCAACGGAAAAACCCACAAATACCCAGGTAAAAACTCTTTTAGGTAATGTAACTCAATATGATTGAAATCATCAAAACCTTTGACGTTTTTATAGTACGCCCGAATCGCTCCAGAATAATGTCGAGCCTCCTTTTTGATATGACCGATTTGTCTAGCAAATTTGGACTGTGCTCCATCAGCGGCGATAACCAACTTAGCTTTTATTTGAGTCAAATTGTCGGGCGTAGAAAGGATAAAACCATCAGAAATTCGCTCAATATTCGTAATTGGTGTATTTTCTTTTAAGTCAATTAAGGGTTCTTTCTTAAGGAAGTTCACTAAAAAATTATCAAAATTTTCTCTTTTAGATATAAAACCACTTGGTTTCAAAAAGGGTAATTCCTCAACAGTTGTACCTTCATCATGATAATCAACCTGCATTTCTGTCTTATTAGGGTAGATAAATTTAACACCCCAAAAATTCGCTTTCAAATCATTTCTCGTTGTAAAATCCTTAAAAATAGCAGGTTCAATTTGATTAAAAAGCCAAACTACCTTTCCGCTTACAGCATCTCCACAGATTTTATCTCGCGGAAAAACAGCCTTATCTACCACTATATTCGGTATTCCTAATTTGGCTAATTGTAAAGAAGCCGCAACGCCACCTGGCCCAGCTCCCAACACACAAACGTCTGTTTGTATCATTTGCTAATTTTTTTTTCAAAAATACACTGTAAAAGTACTTAAAAGCGGTGACGTTATTTCTTGTTGTTGATTTTTTTAAGAGAGAAGAGATTATTTATTATGGTAATAAATAATAAACCGCAAGTATAGATAATAATG
>CAKZLT010000216.1 GCA_937127195.1 uncultured Saprospiraceae bacterium | reverse complement strand
GGCAGAACAGGAAAAGATGCCTGATTTAATCAAGAAGTCTAATGATATGATTAAGGCTTTTTCGGCAATAGGTTTGGCGCGCACTATGAATCAATTTAATTAGTTTTTGCCACGAATGCACTAATCTAACTAGACTTTTATTAGTGCATTCGTGGCAAAAATGCAAATAAATAAAATGAGCTTGAAATGGTTGTATAAAACATCTTTAAAATACTCGTGCGACTTGAAAAATGCTAATCTAGAGGAATTTTGTAAAGAATGGCTAGGTGAAGATAGTTTATTGAAACACGCAAATCAGGTTCTTTTAGTATCTAAAGTTATTCATCCTAATAAAGTGTTATTAAAGCGTTTAGGTTATAAAAATTATCACCGACCAGATATTGAAATGGTTTATTTCCCAGATTTTAAAAGGATTGATTTTACAATCAAAATTAAAAAATGGTCATTATTTTCTCTGCCTATTTGGTTTTTGATATATATCATTTTTTTTCTATTTACTTATTCGATTAGCGATATATTACCATTTTTGAATGACACCAAATACATTTTATTATGCGCGTTATTCGGTTTTATTTTGGTTATTTTATATAGTCTATACGAAGAAAGAGATTTAACCAAAAAAGATTTTGAACAAGAATTATACTATCAACGGATGAAATATGAAGAATTGTAATTAGAAAAAAAGTTATTTTCATAAAAAAACCTTTTCTATTTGTTGTAGAATGATTTTTGTAGATAAACTTTGTAAGTAACAATTAGGTTACATAAAATTGTATAAGTTTGTAACGGAAGAAACATAATTCTTTCTAAAAACCTCAAAATAGTCAGAAAAAAAATTAAACAATATCCATGCAATTTGTATATCCAGCATTTTTAATCGGATTAATCGCTTTAGCTATTCCGATTATTATTCACTTATTTCACTTTCGACGCTTCAAAAAAGTATATTTTACAAATGTAAAATTCCTGAAAGAAGTTAAAGAAGAAACAAGTGCGCGGTCTCGTATCAAGAACCTTTTGGTGTTGTTGGCGCGATGTCTGGCACTTGCTTTTTTGGTATTTGCATTTGCACAACCCTTTATTCCGCAGGATGGGGCAGCGGTCAAATCTGGACAGAAAGCGATTAGTGTTTTTGTAGATAACTCATTTAGTATGAGTTCATTGAGTCAAGATGTTCCTTTGATTGAAAAAGCAAAAGAACGCGCTCGTCAGATTGTTTCAGCTTACGAAAGTGAGGATGAATTTCAGGTTTTGACGAATGATTTTGAGGGAAGACATCAAAGATTGGTGAGTCAAGAGGATGCATTGGCGTTGATAGATGAGATTGATGTATCGCCTTCGGTTAAGGAAATGTCGAAAGTGGTAGCGCGCCAGAAGCAAATTCTGAAAACAGCCAAAGCGGATAACAAAGAAACGTATGTAATTTCGGATTTTCAGAAGAATGTTACAGACCTCGAAGCGAGCGATGACACGACCGTTTTGGTACATTTAGTGCCTTTGCAATCGGTTCAGCAGCAGAATGTAAGTATTGATTCTTGTTGGTTTGAAGCACCTGTACAGATGATTAATCAAACGAATCGTTTGATTGTAAAAATAACGAATCATAGTAACGAAGCAAACGAAGATGTTCCCTTGACACTCAAACTAGACAATCAAGTCAAACCGATTGGGAATATTAGAATAAAGGCTAACGAAACGTCTTATGATACGGTCAATGTTACGATTTTGAGAACAGGCTTGCACGAAGCGGAATTGTCAATTAGTGATTTTCCGATTAACTTCGATGATGCTTATTTCTTTTCATTCAATGTTGCGCCCGATATTAGGGTCTTATCTATTAATGAAGCAACCGAAAATAAGTTTGTCAATGCAGTTTATGGTGGAAATCCTTATTTTAAACTAGAGAATCAAAGAAGTACGAATGTAACTTATTCGACTTTTTCTACTTATAAATTGATTATTCTGAACAACCTAAAATCTATATCCTCAGGGTTAACGCAAGAGTTGTCGCAATACGTCAAAGATGGCGGTAACTTGATTGTGTTTCCGAATGCAGGTGCAAATTTGGCAACTTACCAGAGCTTTTTAACGCCTTTTAATACCAATCAGTTGGTAACTTTTGAAGCGAAGGAAAGAGCAGTAAGTGAAATCAATACAAGTGATTTTGTGTTTAAGGATGTGTATGAAAATGCACGTAAAGACATCAAATTACCTTCGACACAAGGAAACTTTAAGCAGAAAAGAACAAGTAATACAGGTGAAGAACCGTTATTGAAGTACCGTGATGGTAGTTCATTTTTTAGTAAATATAAGCGCGAAAAGGGAAGTATCTATCTTTGTGCTGCGCCGCTTGATGTGAAGTACAGCACATTGGTTCAGAATGCTGAGATATTCGTTCCGATGTTGTATAAAATAGCGATTTCTAATAATGAAAATGCTAAAATTGCTTATACAATTGGTCGTGACAACTTGCTAGAAGCAGATAATACGGTTTCGAATACAGAAACGGTTTATAAACTACAAGGTGATGCTGAGGAGTTTATTCCGCAACAGCGTTCGGTAGGAGCGAAGGTGATTTTGGGTGTTGGAGACCAAATGAAGGACGCAGGTTTTTACAATTTATTTTTAGAAAAAGATAAACGGTTGAATACCTTTGCATTTAATTTTGATAGAAAAGAGTCTAATTTACAGTATAATAATATCACGGATTTGAAAGCCATCGGAGGTCAAGCAATCGATGTGATTGAATCGACAATTACCACAAATTTTGAGGATTTGATTGGTGAACGTAGCAAAGGAATTAGCCTTTGGAGGTGGTGTATTATCTTGGTTTTGGTCTTTTTGGGGATTGAGATTTTGCTGTTGAGGTTTTGGAAGAAGTAATGGACGGTTGACGGGGTTTATTAATAGAAGTGAGAGATTGTTGATTATTCAGCAATCTCTTATTTTTTTTGGAAATGTTTTTTGAAGCAAAAACAAATTAGATTCTCAGTACGGAAGGATTTTAATTTTTGGTTTTCGCAAGATTTTGAGTATTTCGTGAGATTTAAGCGTTTTAAGCGTCGGACGCCTCGAAGGCGTCCGACGCTTTATAACATTGTGACATAATAAAAGCATTATTCATTCTCAATTGAAATCGCATCAACTGCCGCTGCCTTAATCAAAGCATTCAATGCAGGAACATCCTTTTTGATAATCGACTGATAACGATTGAGTTGTTCGTCAATCAATCCAGTTAATTCATTTTTGACGGCAACCGCTTGATTAGTTGGGCGATAATCGCCAATACTCATCAGCGAGTTCAGATGCGCCAATTTATTATTCAAACGAATAGGGAAATTCAACGGGTCTTGCCTGCTTCGGTTCTTCGTTTGATAGAGTCTTTCTTCAATATTGGTCAGCGTTTTGATAATTGATTTTGATGTATTCACGATGCTGTCCATCGCTTCGTCGCCTTTGAGTCGGTCGTTGTAAGCTTTGAGCTGAGAACGTAATGCGCGAATGTCTTCGATGGTTTCGTGCGTCTCGGTGACCTTAGCGAGTAAGTCGGACAAGAAGTCAAACTGCAACTGAAAATCTTCCTGTGTTACAGTCGAATTCGGATTCTTGAGAATAGTAAAAGGTTGCTCTTGCGCTTCACCATTGATGGTTAACCGAACCTTGTAATCACCAGGCACGGCACGTGGTCCAGCTAGACTTGCCCACCAGTTGACCATTCCTTTGAAGCCCTTCGCGCCTTCGTAGCGCATATTCCAAGCGACTGTGTTTCCTTTTTCAGTGAGTGTTATTTTTTTACCTTTTTCTTTTGAAAAATTAGAAAACGCTTGTATCAAGTCGCCATTTTTTTCTAAAAACTCTACTTGTACGCTGTCCTTTTTCTCATTATAATTTTTTAAATAAAAATGAACATTCACGCCACTCGGCAAGTTGAGTCCAGCCGTTTTGATGGCTTTTTTATTCTGAAAACCGCCCATTCTATACGTCGGTATTGGTGCGAATAGAACGGCATTTTTATTATTAAAATCATCTTGTAACTGATGCAAAATGGTCAAATCATCTATCATCCAGATGCTTCGTCCTTGCGTTGCGGCTATCAAGTTATTGTTTTTGATAGTCAAATCGGTAATCGGAACGATAGGCAAATTCAATTGAAACGGTGTCCAATTTTGACCATCATCAAACGAAATATACATTCCCGTTTCCGTTCCTGCATAGAGTAAACCTTTGCGGTTCGGATCTGCGCGTACGACTCTCGTGAAGTGTTTTGTGTCAATACCGTTGGTGATTTTTTGCCATTTTTTACCATAATCAGATACCTTATATAGATACGGCTGATAATCGCCCAATTTGTAGCGCGTACCTGCGATGTAAGCCGTTCCATCCTCGAAAGGACTGATATCGATGCTATTAATCATCATCCATTCGGGCATATCTGCGCTGGTGATGTTGTCCCATTCTTCGCCATTGTTGCGTGTAATATGTACCAATCCATCATCAGAACCTGCCCAAATTAGACCATTTTCGCGAGGAGATTCGGCTGCCGCAAAAATGGTGCAATAATATTCTACACTCGTATTGTCTTGCGTAATCTCACCGCCAGAAGAACCCAATTTTGTGCTATCATTGCGCGTCAAATCTGGGCTAATGATTTGCCAACTCTGACCTTCGTCGGTCGAAACGTGCAAATGATTAGATGCCGCGTAGAGTCTTTTTTTATTATTAGGAGAAAAGAAAATCGGAAAATTCCACTGAAAACGATATTTCATACCTTCTGCGCCATGTCCCATCGGATTGTCTGGCCAGACATTGATGGCTCTGCGTTCGCCCGTTCGGTGATTGTAGCGCGTCAAAAATCCGCCGTAGCTGCCACCATAAACGATATCATTGTCGGTTGGGTCAACGGCAATATGTGCAGATTCGCCACCTGCTGTCGATTCCCAATCGCTTTCGGTAATCGCTCCTCCTAGCGTTCGGTGCGCGATTCGGATAGTAGAATTGTCCTGTTGCGCAACATAGATTCGATACGGAAAGTGATTATCCGTCGTGACTCGATAGAACTGTGAAGTCGGTTGATTGTGATAAGTACTCCAATTATCGCCATTGTCAAAAGTGACTTGCGCGCCACCATCGTCTCCGATTATCATTCGGTCGGGGGCTTCAGGTGCAATCCAAAGGTCGTGATGGTCGCCATGTTTTGTTCCTTTTCTTTTGAAAGTGCGCCCGCCGTCAGTCGATTTGTGAAAACCTACGTTGAGAACATAAACCGTTTCTGCGTCTTTTGTATCGGCATAAATGCGGGTGTAATACCAAGCACGTTGACGTAAACTACGACTATTATTGACTTTTGTCCAGTTTTCGCCGCCATCAGTTGACTTAAAAACGCCACCATCTTTGGCTTCGATAATTGCCCAAATGAGGTCATCTTGAACAGGAGAAACGGTCACACCTATAATTCCATGAGGTAATTTTGGCATTCCTTTATTCTCAGAAATCTTTGTCCACGTGTCGCCACTGTCGGTTGATTTCCAAAGTGCAGAACCTTCTCCGCCACTTTCTAGGGAGTATGGAGTGCGTCGGATACGCCATGTCGAAGCGTAAAGCGTGCGCGGATTATTTGGGTCGAGAATAAGGTCGGTTGCACCTGCGTCAGTATTAGCGAAGAGGACACGGTTCCAGTTTTTTCCACCGTCGATTGTCTTATAAACGCCACGCATTTCGTTGGACTTATATAAATCACCCATAACGGCAGCGTAAGCAATATCGGGATTTTTGGGATGAATACGAATACGCGAAATATGTCGCGAGTCGTCGAGTCCTTGATGTTCCCACGTTTTTCCGCCGTCGATGGTTTTCCAAATTCCGTAACCGTAGGAAACGTTTCCACGGACGGTTTTCTCTCCTCCTCCAACGTAAATTGTATTATTATCGGACTCAGATACAGCAATTGAACCGATTGAACCACCAAAGTAGCCATCAGAAATATTGCCCCACGTTTGTCCGCCATCTTTGGTTTTCCAGACGCCACCGCCTGCTGCTCCGAAGTAGTATAAAAGTGGTTTGCCTGCTACGCCTGTAACGGCTGCGGAACGTCCGCCACGATATGGTCCGATGCTGCGCCATTCGAGTGAAGAGTAGAGTTCTTCTGCAAAAGTGGGCTGAGCAGACTTGGTTCTCGTTTTTTTTCTGCGCTGTGCGTCTGCGCTTATTGTTACGAGTAGTAACAAGAGTATTGCACTGATTTTGAGTAAATGGTTTTTCATTGGTTGTGTTTTATTCTTTTGTAAAGAAGGGCAAAGGTACGCCTTTGCCTAAATCATTAAATGCGTTTTTGGATGAGCAAAGGTATTCGTTTATTTTGATGGGGCAAAGTGACAAAGGCGTGCGAGAAAGGTTAATTTTTGATAAACGTTGTTTCCTTTCTGGCTTCTTTTGTAGAAATGATGCATTGAATCATTCCTTTGGCTTTGATTTGCGTTGCAGGAATATCGATTCGTGATTCTCCTTCGGGCAGTTCTATTTCTTTTTTATAAAAAACTTGACCTAATTCGTTGCTTAATACGAGTTCGGCAGTTTGGTGTTTTTTTGAAAAAATATCAATATAAAAATCGCTACTCACAAGTGGATTTGGATAAGATTTTATAATAAAAAAACTGCTTTTCAATTGCCTTGAATTAGTTGTACTTACAGTGCTTCCTTCTTGAATTTGGACGGTTTGATTGGCTGTGACATTGTATAATTTGTCAATATTGCCACCGAGCCATTTGATGATTAAAGTGTCTGCTTGTAGATTTGTGCCGAGTCCAAAATGCTTAGTAAAGGAATTTTGAGACAAATAACCATCTCCACAATGAACGTATCTTATGATTTTTTGACCATTAACGTACATTTCGAGAAGTGCGCCGACTCCGTCGCGATTACTTGTTGTTCCTTCTAATTGTATTTTTAGCCAATTGTTATTATTATTTACATTATTTCTCCAAAATCGAGCATGATATGGCGAAGTTGAGTGTGCTACAATGTCTAATTTTCCATCATTATTATAATCACCATAAGCGGTCGAAAAACAAGGTACTGTATCATTAGGCATTCCCGATGTACCAGCGTAAATGTCAGTAAAGTTACCAGCACCATCATTTTCAAAAAGACGATTATACTTATTAAAAGAATCACTTAAACAGACAAAAAGGTCTTCGTCAAGGTCATTATCATAATCCAAAAAATTGGCTCCCCAACTAGTAGAGAATATATGAACGCCTTTATTTACGGCTACATCTCTAAAGGTTTCATTACCATTATTTCGATATAATATATTTCCATTTTTAGTATTTGTATTAGTAATGTAAATATCTTGATCGCCATCCATGTCATAATCGCCTACTGTCGCCGACATCGCTTCGACGTAAGCATTAGAACTAGAAATCTCTGAAACATCCGAGAAAGTACCGTCTTGATTATTTTTATAAGTACTATTTCTCATGTATAATTTATCTTGAGAAATATGAAAATCTTGCCATCCGTCCATATTCATATCAAAAAAAGATGCGGAAAACGATAACCGTAAACTATCATGAGTGCCAGCCGAAAAGCTAACATTGGTAAAAGTTTTATTTTTATTATTCAAAAACATTTGATTCGCGTATTGTCCTGTGCGATTCATAATATAAATATCCAAATAACCATCATTGTTAATATCGCAAAAACTTGCTCCAAAGGTATCATCTGTAAGATTTATCGGGAGTCCTGCATCTTGAGTAATATCAACTAAATTCAAATTACCTTGATTTTCGTACAAATGATTGGGCGTTCCTTCATTACATACCAAAAGGTCTCTATCGCCATCATTATCAAAATCTGCCCAAAGAATACCTCTTGCTATACTTTGCTCATTGACATTAATAGAATATTGAGAAAATGTACCATTTTGGTTGTTTTTATAAAAAATTAACGATTTTCCATCTCCTGTTGCAAAAGATAAATCATCCCAGCCATCCATATCAAAGTCAGCAAAACTAACCCCTCCGCTGCTCAATGGGTCAAAACCATTGATTACATTAATATTTAAGTTTTGGCTAACTTCTTGAAAATTTTGACTCCAACTTTCTGTAAAAAACAGAATTATTAAGAGAAAAGAGTATATATATTTATTCATATTTATTTTTTTTTAAAAATGGTTTTGTGTTAAATACAAATCTAAATTTCAACACTAATCAGGGAGATAAAAACGGAACTTAGCCCAATCATTATTCTACATTAGTAAAATACTTTAACTTCCCAGAAAACGATTGAGAAACTCAAATTTAATATAATCCATATTTTTTTCCACAAGATTTTCAAAGAACCAATAATCTCTATATTTCTTAGAAGTCAGTCAGATTAAAAAATTACTCCGACATCCCTCGTTAGGGAGTAGGCAAAAAATAACCTACCAGTCGAACTTATTGTTTTTCATTTATACTGCGCCTGCCTGTTGCAGAC
>CAKZLT010000215.1 GCA_937127195.1 uncultured Saprospiraceae bacterium | reverse complement strand
TGCTGCTTGTGTAGAAGGTTCTTTT
Source organism: uncultured Saprospiraceae bacterium (assembly GCA_937127195.1). GTDB lineage: Bacteria > Bacteroidota > Bacteroidia > Chitinophagales > Saprospiraceae > CAKZLL01. The sequence goes on along the minus strand of CAKZLT010000215.1, from coordinate 2,082 downwards.
TCAAGACTTTTTTCAATTGCTAATAATTGCTTTGCTAACTCTAGTTTATTAAAATTAGCTGGTGCAGCATCTGGGCTTGAGGTATTATAAGTGTATAAATAAAACGGATTATTATCACTAATATTAAAACGTTCCTTCGAATTATTAGGACCTTCCCAACTATCGTTTTCAATCGTTTTTTGGTTATTTTTATAATCATCAGGAAGTTGTTCAAAAGTAGCTATTGCGGCTTCTAATTGGTTTTTTCCTAATAAAATAGTTCCCTTCATTTCTAACAATTGATTACGAATATCTATTCTATCTTCTTTGTATTCATATCCATTACTCGTCCATTTTTCTACTTTAAAAATGGTTTTAGTCAACTCTTTTTCAAAAGGCTTCAATGATTCTTTTCTATCATATAACTTCAATAAACCTTCAACAACTTTCAAATTTGGCTGCTCTAACAAATCATAAAAACGTCCCCTTCCACATAAAAAAGCCTTTGCATAATCACCTTGATTAGCATACAATTGAGCCATTTTATCCAATAAATAATGTGCTTGCTCTGATACGCCAGCATCTCCCGCATAATCTGGTCTAACACTTTCCAAAAGTGGCAAAAGATATACTGCTTTCTCTTCTAATTCATCATTTACTTCTTCAAAACCATCAACTATTGCAGCCGCTTTAAATACCTCTAACTGGGTTCTGAATGTTTTATCATACCTTATTCTTCGACTAGCAATCTGGTTAAAAATTGCAATTGCAGCCTTATTTTCACCATTAATAAACTTCAAATATCCTCGTGCCAACTCCCAATGATGCATATTTTTCACACGCCTACTTGCGATTACCTTCTCTGTCAAAGCGATTAATTCTTGTAAATATTGCTTCGTATCAGCTCTCGGAAAAACAACTTCTTCACCAGAATTTTCATTATAATTATACCTTTTACTATCTCTATGTCTTTCGTTGTACGTTGCGCCCAATAGTTCATATTCAAATTTCTGAATTTCGCGAAATAACAAAAATTCTAAATGTTGACTTTGAGGAAACAACTCAAATATAGACTCCATTTCTTCTGTTGCATTACTGTACGGAGCAATTGCTCTAACGCTATATAATGCTGCTTTCTCTTCATTATTTTTACAAAAACCAAGGGCAATTTCCCATTCTTTATCCGAGCGAATATCAAAACTTTTGAATGCTGCCATTCTTCTACTGGGAGCTTTATCAAATATTTGTGCAAAATGATATGCCGCTTCTGTTTTTCTACCTATATTATATAATGCTCCAGCATAATGTTCTCCTGTCCAATAGTTTATAATGGTTTTAACCTCTTTGACTTGTGGCATTAATTCTTCGTATAAGCTAATAGTTTGCTCCCATTTCATGGAGTAGCGCGCCAATCTTATAATTTGAAAAGCATAACGCGCCTTGATGAATTTGTCTGAATATGTGTTAAATTTTTCTAAGCCTTTTTTGATAAGTTTAGCTGATTTTTCCTGAGTTCCCCCTTTCTCCATAAGGTTTCCATCCCAATCAAATTCCCTATTGACCGCAAAAGGTTCGCATTGTTTGGCAAAGATTAGGTAATTCAAAAATGCTGTATTCTTTTTCTTTTTTAATCGCTGAGCAACTACATTTTTTTGCATCTCTTCGGTCAATTCATCCCCGTATTGTAATGCCCTTAATTCTTTAATTGACGATTTATAAATCAAGTATTTAAAATCTGCTTCATTTTTTCCATCTATTTTAAAATAACTTTTCCACTCTTTGAGGTTCTCTTCGGCGGCGAATGTTTCTCCTTTCCATTCATCAAAATAGGATAGTAATGTAAAGAAAAATGGACGGTGAGCAGGCGATTTAATCAAACTAGGCTTCACGAGAGAGTAAACATAAAGACTAGAATCGTAATAACCACAACCGTTAGATATTTTGGCGGGCATAGATAACACGCCTATCAAAACGGCAATAAATGAATATAAAATGCTTTTTTTCATCTTGAAAAATGGTTTTAATGACTTAGTGAAGAAAAATAAATAACTAGCACCATTCTACTTTTTCTTTGTTCTATTTAAAAGCACTAAAAAAATGAAC
>CAKZLT010000214.1 GCA_937127195.1 uncultured Saprospiraceae bacterium | reverse complement strand
GACACTGTTTGTAGTAATTTTGTGATTAAAAGAGTATAAGCGCCTTTAGGTGCGTCACTGCAATTCGTTATAATCAGGAATTTTTAATAACTTTATTTTTAAAAACAAGTGCGCTGCACTATAACTTAATTTTATTCATGAAAAACCTTATACTTTTAGCAGTATTCTTGTTTTTGACTACTGTTATTAATGCTCAATCACTTTTTGGTCCAGCCAACACAATGGGATTTGGTCAAATCGGTGTAGTCGCTTCTGGTAATAATTATCAGTCTGCCTACTTTCAAAATCCTGCTTTATTAGGTCGTAAGCAGCATGAATTTGATGTTTTTGTGAATTATAATCAAGCGTCACAATTGACGAATATTAGTTCGGTAACTGCTGGCGGTATGCTAACCTTTAAAGGTAATAATGCTTTTGGGTTGGGACTCGACCGTTTGAGTTTGGGGAATAGTCAGAATACGACTTTCAATATTACAACTATTCCTTTGCTCTATGCACGTAATTTGTATCAATCAGATTGGGCAGGTATTTCGGTTGGTGCGAATTTTAACTTAATTAATCATCGGGGCGACGGTTCAGGCTTCGGCGTTTCTAATATAAATGCTTCTAGCATTTCTGGAGGTTTGGGGTTGGATGCTTATCGCGTCTTGTCTCTTAGTGATAACCAATTTTTGAGATTCAATATTGCAGCATCTACCAATAATATAGGCGAGGATATTAATGATAATAATGGATATGTTGTAACGGTTAATGATTTAACGCAAGTTGGAACAATGGTGAGTTGGAAGTATGTTTTGAGTAGTTTGGAGTCCATTAATTTTAATTTGGCTTATCAATTAGCAGGAAGTTTTGGAAGGGTTTCGAATATTAAAAATCATCATGTAGGTTTGGAGGGGCGTTATACGCTGGAAGAACAAAGTATCTATGCTGCTTTGAGAATTGGTGCAATTTGGTCACAATTTTATTATGGTACAGATTATCAATACATGACTTTTGGGGGAACAGTGAATATCAAAGGTTTTTATGTTGATTTTGCGGTGCTTCCAGAAAGTTTGAATGGTTTGAATAATGTCAATATTGGGTTTGGTTACCAGAAATTCCTGAATTAAATTGTACTTAGTAACGTCCAAAAAATAACTTACGCATTTGAGCGGCTATTTTTAATCGACTACTTCCTTAAAAAAAACTGTATGTAGCCCGCTACATCACGTTTTTTTTAACTCGTATTCAATCAAAAATAACTCGACAAATGACGAAGTTATTTTTTCTCCGTTACTTAATTGCCATTTTGAATGTGGATTAGAATTGAAAAGATGAACAGTAAAATCGCAGAAGTAGCAAAAATGAGGTAGCTACTTCTGCTGTTCAGAACTCTACATTTTGTGGAACATTCAATTTTTTTTTTACTTTAAAATAAGCATTCGTTTAACAGTATTTCCGTATTTTAAAACAAATAAACCGCCTCCCCAATCAGAAGCATTTACTTGGAATTGCTTAGAAGTAATATTAATTTCATCTACTTTTCGACCTTGAACATCAAATACTTCAAAAATAGTTTCATTAAAATTATCATCAATTATAATATTGAAAACACCATTCGTTGGATTTGGAAAAATCTTAAACGCATTCGATTTATTAACCTTATTTGTTGATATAGTTTCGTTATTTCCGTTAAATGTTGGTGTTTGTATTACAAAATTACCTGAGCCATTCGGAACACGAGCATAGCCCATATCAGTTGTTTGCTGACCAAAACTGATTGAATCTACTATCGAAACAAAACTATCTAGTAGTATCAATATTTCACCTGATTTAGATAATTTAAAATTAGCATGAACAGGATTAGGACCTTGAGAACTATCTTCATCCGCCCAAATAATTAGGTAATCATTAGCATCAATGCTTGTACCGATAGGGATTTCATATTTCGTCAAATTATCTAATTTGTCAGTAATATGCCAACCACTCAAATCAACTGTAACATTAGATTTGTTGTATAACTCAATCCAATCATCATAATCCCCAGCATTATCTGTTGCTGTAATTGTATTAGAAGCCATGATTTCATTAATAACAACGCTTTGAGCTTCTGATATTGTTATCGAAGTTAAAAATAGGCTTAAAGTAAAAATTGTTTGTATCAAAATTTGTTTGAACATAGTTATAAGTTTTATTAATTTGAAACCATACAAAATAGAGTAGCTTTTTTGCCTACTTAGCATCATTTCCTCCCTTTTAGCATGGGGACAAATCTAAAATCTCCAAAAAATTCTTTTTTTAAATCTCCATTCTCTGAAATTTTAGTCAATCGCATCATTTTTTGTGTTTCATTTTGATTGCCATAAGGAACAATTAAGATACCGCCCACTTTGAGTTGTTCGATTAATCGAGTTGGAACTTCGGAAGTTGAAGCGGTAAGAATAATTTTGTCAAAAGGACTAAACTCTGCCAAGCCTTTATAACCATCTTTGAAATAACTGCGAATCCCTTTTAATTGTAAGATTTCAAAAATGTTTTTTGCTTTTAAATGTAAGACTTTGATTCTTTCAATCGTAAAAACTCTCGCACCAAGCATTGCCAAAACGGACGCTTGATAGCCAGAACCTGTTCCAATTTCTAAGATTTTATCACGCTTTTGGACGTTTAATAGCTGTGTTTGAAAAGCTACGGTATAAGGTTGAGAGATTGTTTGGTCTTCTCCAATTGCAAAAGCTTTGTCTTGATATGCCATTTCTTCAAAGGCATTATCCAAAAAAAAATGCCTCGGAATAGTATTCATTACATTAAGAACAGCTTTATCCGAGATTCCTTTTTGTGCCAGTTCTTCGATCAATCGGCGGCGCATTCCTTTGTGTCTGTAATTGTCTTGCATATCAACAAAAATAGCGAAGTATTTGCCGCTTTGACAAATACTTCGCTATTTTATTTTTTGCCTAATCCCTAACTGCTTAGAATGGAGAAACGGAACTCTTAAAAGCTGCTATATTATCTTGTTTCTAGAAACACACTCTTAAAAACGAGGACAATATACATCACGTTTGAAGCCACTACAGATTTTGTAAGCCATAGAAAGCTCAAAACCTCCGTTTGCATTAGATGCAGGTCTCAAAGAAGAAACGTTAGCATCGTAGCTAAATCCAAATGTAAAATTATTATAATCAAATCTTGAAGAGAAAATCAAGGCATCTGCCGCCATTCCTGAGTTGAAGTCTTTTGATACACGCGCCCAAATACCAACTAAGAAGGCTTGATAAGCGAATGTTTGTTTTCCAACGATGAATTTAACACTTGTACCAGCATTGATTTGCGTCGAAGGTCCTTGAAAGAAAGCAACAAATCCAGGCACTAGTCCAACACTGCGATTAAACATAAATTCACCACCGCCATGAATAGCAAATTTACTATCTAATTGTACATTGACATCATTATTAAAAGATTGATTAGGTGCATTCAAGTGATTGAAAGATGCTCCAACGAAAAAGTTAGTATTTTCATCCAAAACCGTAAACCATAATAATCCTGCTCCTATATCAGCGAAATTGAAGCTACTATTGTTTTGATTAAAAGGTTCGTTCGTTGCTCTACTACCATCCCAACCTTCTCCATCAAATTGAGTACCAAAGCGAAGATTTAGGAAGTTGACACTTCTTTGTGCCATACCTAATTCCGCTCCTGCTACTAGATAGTGTGCGCGACTTCGGTATCCGCCCATTCTTTTACTATATGAAAAAGAAGCTTTTGCTTGTTTTGTACTAAAAGAAGATTCTCCCGCTTCATCGCCCCAAAGCGTTATTCCATATCCAAAAAAGTCAGAACGACCAACGGCAGTTCTTCCATCATAAGAAGCAGAAATGGTATTAAAAGCATTTGTTTTTAATACACTTTGCCACTGACTACGATAATTCACAGTAGCGCGACCATTACAGTTCATCACACCTGTCAATGCAGGATTGAGGTTGGTTGGTGACATATAGAACTGCGAAAAGTGTATATCTTGCGCTTGAACGAAAACCGCCGAGAGCAATAAGCCAGCCGAAAATAGTAATGTTTTCAGTCTCATACTATCTGTTTTATAAAACTAAAGTATTGATAGATACCACAATATTGGGCTGCTATTCAATACTCTTTTTTCGTTTTTTATGTGAATTTATGTAAAGAATATTAGATTTTGTAATAGATAAACGTTTCTAAGACAAAGAATCGCTACAAATATCACTTTGGTAAATTATACTACATTTTTTGAAAACTAACATAAACGTTAAAAATAGTATAAATACTATCCAATAACGTAGAGTCCGCCTCGAATATTTTTAGAAAAGAAATTATTTCGAGAAAGACCTGATGGTGGACGGTTGACGGACGCTTCGCTGACGGACGGCTGTGCCTGACGGTGCTTTTATTGGCGATTGTTAAACGCCCGTCAGCGCAGCGTCCGTCAACCGTCAGGCGTAGCCGTCCGTCAGCGAAGCGTCCGTCCACCGTCCACCGTCTTCACATCTTTAACTCGCAATTGAAGGCGTTTTTTGCCTTTCCAAACATTTTCTTCGACGACATAACAAATATCAAATGCTTCTTTTTCGATAATATCAAACTTACCTCCTAACCCAAAACCAATGCCTTGAAAACGACTTTTGTCGGCTTGTTGAACATCTAAGCGGAGGTGTTCATTTTTTAGAACCTTAGAACGACCTGCATCTTTGACACTTCTAGTAGCAAAAACGGGGCGGCGATTACTTGGTCCAAATGGGGCAAATTGTTGAAGTATTCTTAAAAATTTAGGTGTAATTTCATTAAAATCAAGATAAGCAGCTACAAACTCTTTGGCTATTAAATCATCCTTTTTGATGGTATTTACAACGGCTTTTTCAAAATCATTTTTAAAATGCTCCAAAGCATCGGGCTTAATCGTCAAACCTGCTGCGTATTGATGTCCACCAAAATTAATTAAGTGTTTTTCGCACTGTTGAATGGCTTGATGCACATCAAATCCGCGAATAGAACGCGCTGAACCCACAATTTGACCATTGGATTTAGTGAGTACAATTGAAGGTTTATGAAATTTATCAACTAATTTGGAAGCCACAATCCCAACTACTCCTTTGTGCCAATCTTCCCCAAAAACGACAATCGTTTGGTGGTTGTTCCAATCAGGATGTTGCGTGACTTGATGCATTGCGGCACGTGTGATTTCATATTCAAAATCCTTTCGCTTATCGTTTTTGTGTTTGAGTTCTTCGGCAAGGTGCAAGGCTACCTTTTTGTCGTTCGCTAATAATAACCGAACGGATAACTTAGCATCTGACAATCGACCAGCCGCATTGATAGAAGGCCCAATTCCGAATACAATATCACTTATCGAAAACGGATAATTTCGTTGATGAACTTGAATCAACGCACGAATGCCAGAACGTGGTTTTGTATTTAGCTTTTTTAATCCAAAATGTGCCAAAATTCGATTTTCTCCAACTATTGGAACAATATCACAGGCGATACTAATCACCAACAAATCAAGTAATTCATTGAGTTCTTTGGTTGGTAATTGGTGTTTTTGTAAAAATGCTTGTATGAGTTTGAAAGCGACACCGCAACCGCTCAAATCCTTGAAAGGATAATTGCAATCTTTGCGTTTTGGGTCAAGGACGGCGACCGCTTGTGGTAGATTTTCTTTGGGTAGATGGTGGTCACAGATAATAAAATCAATGCCAAGTTCTTTTGCTTTTTGGACTGGAGCAATGGCATTTATACCACAATCAATAGATATAATAAGGTTAATTCCGTTCTGTTTGGCATAATCAATTCCTTGCATCGAAATACCATAACCTTCTTTGTATCGGTCAGGAATATAATATTCTAAATGCTTGTGATGGTTGCTCAAAAATTGGTACATCATCGCCACAGAAGTTGTTCCATCTACATCATAATCACCATAAATCAGAATAGGCTCATCAAATTCAATGGCTTTGGTTAGGCGATTGACAGCGTTTTCCATGTCTTTCATTAAGAAAGGGTCATGTAGTTTTTTGATGTTGGGACGAAAAAAGTCTTTGGCAGTTTCAAAAGTTGTGATGCCGCGTTGAGCTAATAATTGGCAGGAAATTTTGTCGATTTGAAGTACTTCTTGCAAATGTTCAACAGCTTGTTGATTAGGTTGATGGAGTATCCATTTTTTGTTCATAATTAGGGGTCTTTATGATGAATGAGTGTAATAAAAAAATGCTTGAGTCCTCAAAAAAGGAACTCAAGCATCTAAAATAGTGAATTTTTTTAAAAAAATAACACTTTACCACAAAATAACATTTGGGTTATTTGTCCATTCTAATCCACGTCTGCGTTCTACCCAAAAGAGAAAAACCGATGTATCCCCTAACTTCTAACTTATCGCCACCGCTAGCCAATTTCATGCTACACTTATATATTTTTCCAGATTTTGGATCTAGAATTTTACCAGAATCCGCTGATTTTAAATCTTTAGAAGCTTTCATATCAGTAATAATTTTCATGGTAATTACGCGTTTGTCCTTGCGATAACCAGGGCATACCTTACAATAAGGGTCTTTTTCTTCATTTGCACCACGATTCAACAATTCCATAATTTTACCATAGTATTTACCATTTTTTGCTTTATATACTTTGATAATACTTTTCGCTTTTCCTGTTTCGTCGTCAATTGACTTCCACGTTCCTACGATTGTCTGTGCTGAAACATTCAGCGCAAAAGCAGTCATCATTAAAAATAACATTAACTTTTTCATGATTTAATTTGATTTTAATTTTTATAAAAATGATTAATAATTGAAGAAAAATGAATAAGATTATGTAATTGTGTTATTTATTTTTCATCTCTAATAGACTTTCTTTTAGATAATTTTGTGATGAGACTAACTTACCCTTTCTAATTTTAATACTAAATTAAAAAAATTGTTGCGGCATATAAACGATTCCTATCAATAATTATTGAATCTACGGTTAATCTTTTAGGTCTTTTTCGTGTGAATACAAATTTTCTGTATTTTTGCGCTGTTTATCAGATGACATTAGCATGAGTTAATAAGATTAACAGGGTGTTTTAGGTTGTTTTAACTTCAAGGTGTTTCATTTAACCTTGTAATTTTTGCAGTATATTTTTATTAAAAAGGAACAATAACTTCGACTGAGTTTTACTTGATAAGTCACTATATATAAATGTTTTATAGTTTTTTTTAAAAAACTTAAACAATTGCGATTTTTAAAAATAAATCATGGATTTTAATAAAGAATTAGGACGTAGAAAGACGTTTGGAATCATTAGTCACCCCGATGCAGGTAAGACGACTTTGACAGAAAAGTTGCTACTTTTTGGTGGAGCAATCCAGACAGCGGGTGCGGTTAAATCCAATAAAATAAAGAAATCTGCCACTTCGGATTTTATGGAAATTGAGAAGCAGAGAGGAATTTCTGTTGCTACTTCCGTTATGGCATTTGAGTATAGAGGTCTGAAAGTCAATATTTTAGATACGCCAGGTCACGAAGATTTTGCTGAAGATACTTACCGAACATTGACGGCTGTCGATAGTGTAATTGTGGTGATTGATGTGGCAAAAGGTGTGGAGAGACAAACCGAAAAACTGGTCAAAGTCTGTAAAATGCGTGATACACCTATCATCGTTTTTATTAATAAAATGGATCGCTCTGGTAAAGATGCGATTGATTTGTTGGATGAAATCGAAGAAAAGTTAGGGTTGAATGTTCGTCCGTTGTCTTGGCCTATCAGTATGGGACCTTCGTTTAAGGGGGTTTATAATATGTATGAAAAAGAGCTGAATTTGTTTAGTCCGCATGGTAAGCAATCAGAAGACGAGACTATTGTTTTTGAAGATTTGAGTCATCCAGATTTGGAAAAATATATTGGAGAATTCGCGGATGAACTTCGAGAAGAGGTCGAAATGATTGAAGGTGTTTACCCTAAATTTGACCGTCAAGATTATTTGGATAGTAAGATTTCGCCTGTATTTTTTGGTAGTGCAGTTAATAATTTTGGTGTAAAAGAGTTGCTAGATTGCTTTGTAGAAATTGCTCCGAGTCCGCTTCCTCGCGAAACGGATGAGCGTATGATAGTACCTACGGAGAATAAATTCACAGGATTTGTATTTAAAATCCATGCGAATATTGACCCTAGACACCGTGATAGAATTGCGTTTTTGAGAATATGTTCGGGTTTATTTGAACGAAATAAGAACTATCACCATGTTCGCCAAGGTAAAAAAATCAAATTTTCTAATCCAACTTCTTTCATGGCAGAAAAAAAATCTATTGTAGATTATGCTTTTCCAGGAGATATTGTTGGTTTGTATGATTCTGGTAATTTTGTGATTGGAGACGCGCTTTCGGAAGGTGAAAAAATTCACTTCAAAGGAATTCCTAGCTTTTCGCCAGAGCAATTCCGATACGTTAATAATAAAAACCCGATGAAGTCGAAGCAGTTCAAGAAAGGATTGCAGCAGTTGATGGATGAAGGTGTGGCGCAGTTATTTACAAAGCAATTCAATAATCGAATCATTATCGGAACGGTTGGAGCGCTTCAATTTGAAGTTATTCAGTATCGTTTGGAGCATGAATATGGCGCGCTTTGCGATTATGAGCCAGTGAGTTTGTACAAAGCGTGTTGGGTTTCTTCGGAAGATGACGTTGCTTTACGTGATTTTTGTAGAAAAAGACAACAGGATATGGCGGTTGATTCAAAAGGAAAAATTGTCTTCTTGGCTTCTTCTCAATATATTTTGAATATGATTAAAGAGCAATATCCTAAAATTGTTTTTCATACAAAGTCGGAATATTAATTTTTTTGAATCGCAGAATGTAGAACCGACGAAGTAGCTGCCGTTATTAGTTACACAAAGCAGCAGTAGCTACTTTTGCGGTTCTAAATTCGTCTGTTCGTCTGTTTTATATTTCGCAGTTCTACTGCTCACGATGTTTCTGTAACGAAATCAATAAAACGCCAAAAAGTACTAAAATAGTACCTAATATTTGAACCAAAGTTAATCGTTCTCCAAGGTAAATATAAGCTAGAACAATAGTAGAAATTGGACCTGTACTTCCGACAATTGAAGTATTGGATGCACCTATTCGGCGAATTCCTTCTGATACTAATAAAGTTGGAATGACAGTGGAAATGGTTGCCATAAGTAAGCATATAACATAAATTTGATAAGGATAAGTCAAATTTCCTATACCTTGATTGGCAATCAAATAGTGAATAATCACCGAAAGGCAAGAGACTGTTAAGGCATAAGAAGTATATCTCCATGTGCCTATTTTGGGAATTAACTGACCACTTCCTGCTAGGTAAACGCCATAAAAAAACGCACTCATTGCAACAAAAATGCTACCTGTAATCAAATCTGAACGACTTGTAATGGATTGATTTCCGATAAATACAATAGCAATTCCGAGGTAAGTCAGCAGTAAAGCAAGGATTTGATTGCGACTGAGTTTTTCTTTAAAATAAAAAACGCCAATAAAAACAACGACTGTCGGATAGGTGAATAATATCAATCGCTCAAGGCTAGCCGTAATGTATTGCAAGCCTATAAAATCAAATAAACTAGCCAAGTAATATCCTAAAACGCCAAGTGTGAGAATCTTCAAGTAATCATTGCGCGTCATTTGATAAGCGTCTGATTGTCGAGTGGTAATGGTAGCAATGACTAAAAAAAATGGTAGCGAAAAAAGCATTCGGAACATGAGTAATGTAATCGAATCGATTTGGTAGTATTGATAAGCGAATTTTACAAAAACGGCTTTGGTGGAGAACATGATTGAGCCAACTAAGGCAATTAATACACCTAAGATTTGATTATATCGGATGCTTTTACTCATTGAGAAGTGATTTTGAATGAGCTGTAAAGAAGCACTTTTTATAACGATTTATTTCCTGTTTTTTTAAAATAAAAAAAGGGGATGAAAAATCATCCCCGAACCTAAACTTAATTTTGACCTAATACAATGTCTTAATCTCTAATTACGCCCATAGGTGTATTTCGATCATACTTCCCGATGATAATGGGATTTTGAGCGTAATTGGTATAATTCTGAACTTTGTATTTTGTAAAATTGAATAATTCCTGAATAGTAATAATTTTATCTTCATTTTTATCCGCTTCTCCTTTCAAGCCTTTTATCATAAAGTAACTAAAAATGCCTTGACGAATACCTTGACTTTCGATAGATACTTCATCTTGACTAGAAGCCAAAATTAATGCTGTACCTCCTTTACTACTACTCAAGGCTTTGTAGTATTTTTGAATAGTATTATCAATATTTCCTCTAGTGGCTAATAGGTTTTCGCTCATGCTTCCTGCGTAACATACATCAGCTATAACGATTTTGTTTTTTGCTTTTCCATTGTCAATTTGCTCCAACAAGTCTTCATATTTAATGCCATTATTACTATATTTTTGGTAGTCATTAGGCAAAAAAGAACCTTTTATGCCATGTCCTGAGAAGTAGAAAATAACAGAGTCGTTCGTATCTGCTTTTTCCATTATTTCCCCAATTTGCTCATATATTTTATCTTTAGTTGCTGCTTCATCTATTAGAAGTCTGATTTGCTGTTCAGGTATAGCACCTCCTTCTGGACTTTGCAAAAAAGAATTTAAGCGATAAGCGTCATCATCAGTGTAACGTAAGCTGCGGTAATCAGTGTAAGCTGCAACACCAATGATTAATGCCCAAACCTTTCCTTCTTTTACTTTACTATCAGTCAATACCACTTTTTTTTCTTCTTGCAAAAACTCACCTCTGTCCCAGATGCCTTCCATTTTTGTACCATCATTGAAAAATAATGTTCCTTTTCCATTGAAAGAGTGATTCAACCACTGACCAACATATTTGTCGCCATTGTCATAATAACAGATACCTTCACCGTTTGCTAAACCTCCCTTGAAGTGACCTTTGTATTTAGCTCCGCCTTTATATATATATGTTCCTTCTCCATTGATGCAGTCGCCTTCTACACATCCTTTGGTTGATGTTTGTGAAAAGCTATAAATTCCAAATAACATAAAAATGATGGTGAAATATAAATTTTTATTCTTCATGGTGCATTAGTTTTTAAGTTGTATTATAAGTGAAAATTTCTACTCTGTTTTAAGGAAAATGGTGTTTAATTAACTATTTGATATTCAACAGGTGTCCTTAGTGCTTAACCCGCTTTCACGACTTCTTTACTTTGGTTAAACTGTTTTACTAAATGTTCTATATCTCTATATTTACTTTTTTGAATGTTATTTCTAATTATAGGATTATTAATCATCAAATCTTGAAGGACTAGTTGGTAGTTGCTTCTTGTTAAGTGAATTAACTTCCCTTCTTTTGTCTTTATAAGAAAAATAACCTTAATTGGCTCTTCTGGTGTTGAAGGATTTTCATAAAAATGATGATATAAATTAATCGTTCCTGATTGCGCTTTATATAGTAAAACTTCATTTGTTCCAAAAGGAATAGATGGCTGGTCAACGTAGTATTTTTCATATTCTACCCAGACAGAAGAGTCCATATTTATAAAAGCATTGTTCACTTTAAAAGCATAAGACAGTAATTCTTCGGATTTGAAAACCTCTAACTTTTCATTTTTTTTATGGATAAATTGTACTCTAATACTATTGTATATAGGAGATAACATTTTGATATAACCTACAAGCGTATCTTTATTTGTAGTAACAATATAACCTTCATAGGTCGAGTTGGTATTTGAGCTATATTTTTGAACACTATCAAAAGAACTTAACTCTAATCCCTTACTTTGAAGTCCGAAGTAACTCCCAAATAATAATATCGTTATTAGTAATAATTTTTTGATATTCATTTTGATATTTATTCGTGTTTTCTAAATATTAAACGCTCTAATAGTTGTTTAAATCTTATAATACAAATATCTAGGATTTATGAATAAAAGTCATCAGCAGTATCCTTAAATGTAACTAAGGGTTTTACGTAGATTTTTTAAAGTACTGCTTTTTTATCGTTTTAAATCTGTTAAAGAGGGTTTTTTAATGACATTGCTTGCTTTTTTGTGACGGTGGTTTTGGGGTTTTTTAAAAAAAATAGGGGCTACATAGAGACAAAAAAAAGACTAAAGTTAGCTTATTACTAACTTTAGTCTTTTCCTGTTTTTATTGAAACTAGAAACTATTATATAGGTATAACACTTTTCATTAAGGCTCAATTGTTCGATTAAAAACAGCCCAAAACAAACCAATGCTTTGGATAGCAACGATGAATTGTTCCATATTTACAGGTTTTAATACATAAGCATTGACACCATAGTTGTAACTATCAATCAAGTCGTTATCGAGCTTTGAAGAAGTCATCATGACAACAGGAATATATTTAAAGGTAGGATCCGATTTTATAATTTTTAAAGCTTCTAACCCCGATAACCTAGGCATTTTATTATCTAATAAGATAACACAAGGCATTTCCTTTTGCCGCTCCGTGTAAGCACCTTCATACCTAAGATAATCCAATAACTCTTGACCATCTCTAACTAAATCTAATCGATTACTAATATTGCTTTCAGCAAAAGCATCCATAGTAAGCTCTACATCCATCAGGTTGTCTTCAGCATATAGTATTGGAGGGAGATTATTGTTTATCATAATGTTCAATTAAGTCCAAGTTTATAAATCGTATTTAAGATAGATATAATTCTTTATAAGAATATTATATTACGGAATGTAATGTAAAATGTTGCTCCTTTATCCAATACGCCTTCGGCAGAGATAGTTGCATTATGTCTGTTTAGTATGCGTTTGATATTTGCTAGCCCTATGCCATAACCTTCAAAATCTTCATTTTTGTGCAATCGTTGAAATACACCAAATAGCTTATTTTTAAATTTCATATCAAACCCAACACCATTGTCTTTTACATAAATAGATTTTCCTTTCGTGCCAATTTCAATAATTGTTTTCTCTTGATTTTTTGTGAATTTAATCGCATTAGAGAATAGATTCTCAAATACCATTCTAATTAGATAATAATCACCAGAAGTTTTGGGTAATGTTCCGATTACCCATTCTATTTTTCGATTTTGAACTTGTGCTTCTAGTTCTGATATAATTCTCGGAATTAAGGTAGATAAATCAATATCCATTTGTTTGATTTCTTGCCTTCCAAGTCTAGAAAATTGTAATAAAGCATCAATCATGCCTGACATATCAGTTACTCCAGTATTGATATAATCAATATACTTCAATGATTTGGCAGGAAGATTAGCACTATCTCGCTTCAAAAGAGTACTAAAACTACTCACATATCTAAGAGGCGCACGAAGATCATGAGAGATAGAATAGGCAAAAGACTCTAAGTCTTTATTCACCATTTGTAGTTCTTTTACTAGTTCAGTTAATTCTTTTTGATAGTTTTTCAAAGCCATTTCAGACTCTTTTTTAGTTGTAATATCTTCTACCATCCCCAAGGCAAAAGTCTTCTTGGGATCTGGATTTCTTACAACTGAAACAGTCAATGCACCCCAGACGATTCGACCATCTTTATGAATATATCTCTTGTCCATTGTATAGGAATCAATCTCGCCATTGATTAGCTGAGTATAATATGCTAGATCAATATCAATATCCATGGGATAGGTAAAATCAACAAAAGCCATCGAATAAAATTCTGTGGCAGTATATCCAAGATAATCTAAAAAGGCTGGATTTGCCATCAAAATTTTTCCATCTGTTCCCACAAAAGCGATAGCAATTTTTGAAAAATTAAATAAACCCTCAAATTTCCCTTTTAATTCAATTAGCTGAGTTTCCTTACTCTTATCTTTTATAATCAAAATAGCTTCATTCTCCCTTTTATCTAAAAAACCATTAATGTCTAGCCAAAACATTTCATTGTTAATTCTAAACCAACCTTTTGAATCAATTTTTTCTCCTTCAAATATAGGTTTGATTGTTTTTAACAATTTATCATTATTAGTAAATAATGAACTTAACTCAATGGAAGATGCTCCCTCGGGCAAAGAAAATGTATTTAAAAAAGCTGGATTATAATAAGTGATAGCCAGCGTTGAGTCTAACACAATCACAATAGAGTCTAGCGAATCAAGTATTAGTCTTTCTCTTGTTTTAGCTATCATATCATATTAATTTAGTTTTTTTATTAGGTAGAATTTAGGTAGAACGAATATTTCATTTAATAGTTGAATTTTCCTTAAAATTCAATGCCTTATTCTCGAATAACGTGACAGAAGGATAAAAACTTTTATTTTATGTTTGATTTATATACAAATCAAACATAAAATAAAAAGAATAATATATACAATCAGTGTTTCTTTTTCATAAAAAATGAAACACTGATTTCTTTTTTTCGTTATAAAAAAACACAGTTGTTTTATATTAGAGGGGTACCTACTCCTAACTAAACAAACATGCTAATTTGTATTACATTAGTTAAACTAAATGCATGAATATAAAAAGTATTTAGTTAATGACTATTTAAGATTCAAATCATTGTAGTATAGGCTAGAGTATAAGTACAATTAACTTCTGATTATAGTTTACCATAGCTTTTGCAAATAGTGGTAGAAGTAACTAAAAAACAAAAATGAGTAATTTAAAAAGAAGAAAGAATAGTTTTTTTAGCTCTCTCAAAAGGATTTTTCACTGAAAACTCAGCGAACAAAATAAGTATAATCTTTATTAATTCAGTTTACTGTTTTTATAAAATTGAAACCAACTACATTTCAAGGAGATTTTTCTTAAGAAAAAATAGAAGTAAAATAAGATATTATAATATGTTTTCTCTCAATGATTCAGATCAAAGGATCAAGGGAAAGATATATTATTGGGTACTTATGCATTTTGCTATGAGAAACCAACTTAAAAAAATAACGCATTTGTTAGCAATATAATATTTTATAAGGGACTTATATCTATTAAGGTGCGTCTATTTTTAGAGAAAAAGATTACGCTTAAATAATTGATTAAACTAATTTGTTCTGAGAACTAGCTTTGATAATAGGGACAATTTTTACCAAAAAAAAAATGAAAATTAAAAAGATTTTATTAGTAGAAGACCACAAGATTATGCGCGAAGCTATCAAAATTCAGTTAGAATTAGATGCTCCTAATTATCTAATTCATGAATGTAGTAATGGTGAACAAGCTTTATTGTTTTTATCAAAAACGGAATATGATTTAATGATAACAGATATTGATATGCCAAAAATGAATGGTATTGAACTAATCAAGTTAGCTAAGAAGAAATTTCCAAGCACTCGAATTTTGACAGTATCTATGTTTACTGATTATAAGCACATCTCAAAAGTGCTAGAAGAAGGTGCTAATGGCTATATTTCAAAAAATACTGGTAACCAAGAGTTACTTCATGCGATTCAAGTGATTTTGGGTGGAGAATCCTATTGTTCAAAAGAAGTTTCTGATAGTCTCATCAAAGGAATGCGAGAAGATAGATATAAAACTAACCTAGTTGAATCGCTTTCAAAAAGAGAAATGGAAGTTCTTAATTTGGTTCTAAAAGAATTTAATAATAAAGAGATTGCTGAAAAGTTATTCATTAGCAATAGAACGGTTGAAACGCACAAATACAATTTGTTACAAAAAACGAATTCTAGGAATATTGCAGGTTTATTTAGGTTCGCGGTACAAAATGATTTATTTGACTTAGGGGTTATGTAAGGGATTATTTATTGCCTACTCCCTAAATAAAGAAGGGAGAGTATTTTTTAAAAGAAATTACCGTTTGTTTGTTTAATTAAACAATACCCTCACTAATCAAATCGTGTAGGTGCAGAATGCCTTTATAAACACCATTTTCGGCTACAATCAATTGAGTGATACTATTTTCACGCATCGTATTGAAAGCCCTAACTGCCAGCATATCGGATACAATAGTCTTAGGATTAGCGGTCATGATATTTGAAGCGAAAGTATTCTTGAATGAAATTCCCTTAGCAAGCATTCGTCTTAGGTCTCCATCGGTTACTATTCCTAAGATTTTGTCCGAGCTATCAACTACTGCCGTAGCACCTAACCTTTTAGATGATATTTCTAATATAACTGCTTCAATCGTAGCAGTAGGTGCTACTTTTGGCGATTCATTTTTGGTATATAAATCAGATACTTTTAGATATAGTTGCTTTCCCAAAGCACCTCCAGGATGATATTTGGCGAAGTCTTTATCTGTAAATCCACGCATATTTAATAAGGCAATTGCTATTGCGTCTCCGAGAGCCATCTGCGCTGTGGTGCTAGCAGTCGGAGCAAGATTATTCGGGTCAGCCTCTTGTCTAATTGGCGTGTGCAGAAAGTAATCTGCCTGCTGTCCAAGTGTAGATTTCGGATTGCTGGCCATTCCTATAATAGCACTGCCAAGGTTGCGTGCTAAAGGAATAAGTACCTTGATTTCGGGCGTTTCGCCGCTTTTAGAAATACATAAAACCACATCTTGCGCACTAATCATTCCCAAGTCACCATGAATAGCATCTGCCGCGTGCATGAATAAAGCAGGCGTGCCTGTGGAGTTGAGTGTAGCAACAATTTTTTGGGCAACCAAAGCACTTTTCCCAATTCCAGTAATAACCAATCGACCTTTAGAAGAATAAATCAATCGAACAATTTTGACAAATGACTCGCCTATAGTTTGTTTCAAATCCTCTAAAGTTTGGATTTCGATTGAAATGGTTTCTTGTGCAGCTTTTATAATTGAATCACTATTCACAATGCTAGTTTTTTAGTGTATTTATAATTTTTTGAATTCCGCAAAGTTAGATAAATCGTTAAGTGAAGAAAAATAAATAAGTTGCACCATTATACAACTTTATTTTTTTATTTAAAAGTGCTTAAAAAATTAAGCATAGCACCGCTACGGTTCATTTTTTAAGTGCTTTTAAATAGAACAAAGAAAAAGTAGAATGGTGCTAGTTATTTATTTTTCTTCACTAAAGCAGTAGAAAAACATGAAAATCTCTGAAAATTGAAAATCTCTCTGATATTACTTCTGTTCAGGTACTTAATTTCTGTATGATTTTAAAAAAAAAGAGTTGTCTTTTTCAACTTTTTAATAAGTTGAGGAGAGTTGACTTTGTTAGCGAGTTCTTTACCTGGTTTGAATTTGACAACTATTTTCTCTTCAATTGGGATTTCAACATTGGTTTTTGGATTGCGTCCTTTTCTGGCTTTTCGATATTCAACACCAAACGTTCCGAAATCCACTAAGGTAACTTTTCCACCTGCGGCAAGTGTTTTTCCCATAGTTTCAAGCATAATATTCAATGCTTCATTGGCTTGTTTTTGTGATAAGTCTGTTCTTCTTGAAACTTGTTTAATTAGTTCTTTTTTATTCATAACATTCGTGTATTAGTGTTTGGATTTAGAAGAACAATATATTAATTATTCGTGATTTTTTTCAAAAAAAAAGCTAACAAATTATCCAAAAGGTCGCTAAGTGAAGAAAAATAAATAAGTTGCACCACTATACAACTTATTTATTTTTCTTCACTAATCAGTAGTTTTTATTCTTTTAAAAAAAACTCCTTTGTAATTCTTTAAAATACGTAGCTGAATGTAAAAGGCGGTTACCATACCACGAAAACAGTTCTCCATCCACCAAAATAATTTGAGCTTTGGGGCAAGCACTTTTAAACTCTTCTAGATGTTTTTCTTTAAAAGGGTAAGGCTCAGAAGATAGCAAAATAACCTTTGGCTGTCGTTTAGATAAGTCCCTCAATTCTACTTGAGGGTAGCGTTCTTGGTCTTTGAATACATTTTCAAAACCCGCCACTTGCATCATTTCATTAATAAATGTTCCCTTTCCTGCAACCATAAAAGGTGCTTTCCATATAAAATAAGCCGCTTTGATAGATGAGTCAAAAGAAGAAAGTTGAAGAAATGATTTTTTTAATTGCAATACTAATTTCTCTGCTTTTTCTGTTTTTTGAATTAAGATGCCTACTTCCAAAATCATTTGGTAAGCATCTTCCAAAGTTTTAATATCACTAATCCAAACAGGATATTTTTGAGCTAAAGTTAATATTTGCTCTTTGTCATTCTCTTCCTTATTCCCCAAAATTAGTGTTGGTTGAAGATTATCAATTACTTCCATCTTGTATTGCTTCGTTCCTCCGACACGATTTTTGGATTGATGCCATTCTTTAGGATGAACACAAAACTTGGTAATTCCAACTACTTCACTTTCTAATCCTAAGTAATGTAATAATTCCGTTTGAGAAGGAACAAGGGAAATAATTCTTAGTGAAGGTGCATCAGAAGAAAGCCTTAATTCTGGATTGATATGAGTGAGAATGGTGGTTTTGCTATTCATAGAGTCGCAGTTGTTCACGTACTTAAGATGAGTTTTATCCGCGAGAGCAATCATTTTATAAGAAAAGCCCTTGCAACATATTTGTTACAAGGACTTACTTTGAGGTCGGTAGCGGATTTGAACCGCTGTACACGGTTTTGCAGACCGTTGCCTAACCACTCGGCCAACCGACCAGCTTTATAGCGGATGCAAATATAAAAAAAATTTATTATTTGCACGATTTATTTATACTTTTTAAACGTATTCAGAAGAAAAAAAGTTTAATTTTTTTTTAAAAAAACCTATTCTTTTCATTAAAAGAATAGGTTTTTATTATTTTTAATCTGATTATCAGTGACTTATGTTTTAATAAAAATTATCTCGATACAGGTTCAAGGCTTCCCATTAATTTGAAAAGTGCTGTATATCCTGCTGCTTTATTGAGCCAATCTACACCTTCTTGAAAAGCATCTTCATCAAAACTGTTCACATCATCCGCACCAAATACCTTTCCGCCGTCTTTAGTGTACAAAGATAATTTTTCATCTTCATAGTAAAAAGCTTTTGTTGTCAAAGGATTACTCATGTCTGGCATGTGACTCACTTTGTAAACCAAACCTCTATCATCAAACAAAAACTCTTGATAATCTTGGTCGCTTCCATAAGTTGTTAAGATAATGATTTTCTTAATTGATTTTTTTTCATCATGAAAAAATGATACATTTCTATTGTATTTCCCAACCTTTACGATTGCTTTATTTGTGGCATTCATGTTCAAGCGGTGTTCCACCAAGTCTTTATTCGCAATTGCCATATCAATATTTGCATTATACTGGCTAACTACATTTAACTTTGCTTGATATTCAAGTGCCATATTGGATCTACGCTTCATCTCTAGCTGCTTGATAGAATCTTGATAAGATTTTTGGACATCACTCCCAGGCTGAGCAAAAGCTACTACACTTACTAATAAAAAAATAACTATGCTAGAGAGTTTTTGTATATTTTTCATTCTAAAAATTTGTTGATTGTTCAATAAAAACACTACGAAAGTAATGATTTTAATTTAGTATTAAATGATAATAAGTCTTCATAATTGAATAAAAATACTTATTCAATGCGTTTCCTGTCATTTTATTAAACGATAAGCGCATTCAAATATTTTAGATGTAAAAAAACACCACAAGTAACAGTTTTTTTGCTTTTTATTACTTTGAAGGCTTTTTTTAGAAAAACATTATTTCAATAATAACCTTTAGTTGTTTTTACTGCAAATATTCACTAAATCAAAAACGAATGGTATTAAAATAAAACAAAATGTGGTTCATATTGGTTTGTCTAAACAACCTATAATGTCTATATTTAATTATAAGAGAGCCGTTTAAATTTATAAAAAACTAAAGAAACATGAAACACTTATTTCTAAGTATCCTATTTATAGGGCTGATTTCTAATGTACAAGCTCAAGATTCTTCTACCATTAAAAAACATGAAATTGGTATTGGTACAGGGTTTTTTACTCAAAATCTTTCAAATACGAACTTAATTTCTCCGTATTTTTTTACTTATAAATCGATTAATCAATCTAACTATGCCTTCCGATTTGGTTTAGGTGGTTATTATTCTGAGGAAAATAATGATAGTATTTCCTTCAGTAATCCTAATGACTTTCGTTTAGCGGTTCGTGTTGGATGGGAAAAACGTTATAATCTTGCTAAAAATTGGCTGATTAATGTTGGAGGAGATTTATCATATAGATTAGACCAAGAGAAGAAGAGTGTTTTAGAGAATAATGTTCAAAAAGAAATAATGATTAATTCTTCTGAGCAGTTTGGTTTTGGAGTTGTTGCAGGTTTTCAGTATTATTTTAATGACAGAATTAGTATATCCACAGAAAGCACTATACTTTTTTCTTTTGGAGAGCAGAAATCTGAAACAAAGATGAGTTCTGGTGTAAGTATAATTAATGATGCGACACGCAATAGAGATTTAGAATTCATTTTACCTACTTCTATTTTCTTAGTTGTTGCCTTCTAATTTATAGCTGCTAGTTTCAGAGACGCTACGCTTAACTCTGAAACTAGCAGTTATTTTTTTGGTAATGCTAAATAGTAACAAAAAATACATGAAACAACAATTAGTAAACGTAGCAATTGTAGTTGATAACTACGATGAAGCGATTGAATTTTATACTAAAAAATTGCACTTCGACTTGATAGAAGATACTCAACTAAGCCCAACTAAGCGTTGGATTTTGGTTGCGCCTAAGAACTCCGAAGGTTGTCGTTTACTCTTAGCACAGGCTTCTAACGAGGAACAAAAATCTAGAGTTGGGAATCAAACAGGCGGTCGAGTTTTCTTATTTCTTCATACGGATGACTTCGAGAGAGATTATCAAAACTTAAAGACACATAACATCAAAATCATCCGAGAGCGAGTCGAAGAGACTTGGGGAACGGTTGCCGTTTTTGAGGATTTATATGGTAACAAATGGGATTTGATTGAGCCAAAACCATATTAGAAAGCGTTTTTTTTATAAAAAAAGGAACGAATTTAAAAGAAGTCTAGTTAGGAGGTTGATAGCATTTTTTTTATAAAAAAATCAAAATTATGATGTCTTTTCAAAATAAAACGATGTAACACTTACTGTCCAAAGATTTTGTTAGAAAACACTTTGAAGTATTTTTAAAAGTAAAAAAGAAACAATGAAAAATATATTTTTCACTTCAGACCAGCACTTTGGGCATAAGAACATTATTAAATTCTCAAATCGTCCTTTCAACTCAGTTGAAGAAATGGACGAAATGATGATACAAAGATGGAACGAAAAAGTCGGTGAAACCGATGAAGTTTATCATCTAGGAGATGTCGGATTAGCCTCTTCGGGCAAATTGCGGAAGATACTAGAACGACTAAATGGGAAGATTTACCTCATTAAGGGTAATCACGAAAAATCGGCAGAAGCTTGACCAATCACAGCAATAGGCGGCAACTGGTCCAAATTTTCTAATTGAGACAAGCAATAATAAATGCCCTTTTTACTATAAAAAAACAACCAATCACAAAGAGGCAAAGCCTCA
>CAKZLT010000213.1 GCA_937127195.1 uncultured Saprospiraceae bacterium | reverse complement strand
GCCAATCATCAAAAATATACTTACCTTTTACAAAAAAAATTACTCCCCAACGACCTCTGTTTTATCTTCAACCTTTTGTCTTTCAAACATATCAAAATAAAAACCTTTATTTTTCATTAACTCTTCATGCGTACCCATTTCGGCAATTCCGCCATCTTCGAGGACAATTATTTTATCAAATTCCAATAAAGAATAAATACGATGCGTGATGATAATAGCCGTTTTATCTTGTAACTCATTTTCCAAATAGCCTAATATTCGCTGTTCTGTTGTGGTGTCAACTGCCGAAAGACAATCATCCAAAAGTAACAAACTAGGCTGCTTGATTAAAGCACGAGCAATAGATATGCGCTGCTTTTGCCCACCCGAAAGCGTTACACCTCTTTCACCTACAACGGTGTCGAAACCTTCTTTTAATTCTGTAATCTCATCATAAATGGATGCGTATTGAGTATAATTCTCGATTTCTTCCTGCGTTGCACTTGGCTTTCCAAAGCGAACATTTTCACCAATTACATCCGAAAACAAAAATACATCTTGAGGAACATAACCGATATTTTCACGAAGATTACCCAAAGCGTGGTCTTTAATATTTTTATTATCAACCAAAATTTCACCATCTGTTACATCATACATTCTAAGGAGTAAATCCGCCATAGTGGTTTTGCCAGAGCCTGTTCGACCAACAATTGCCATCTTTTCTCCTTTATTTAATTTGAATGATACTTCGTTAATCGCTTTTATACCTGTGTCAGGATACACAAAAGAGACATTTTTGAATTCAAGAGAACCTTCAATCGGATAAGTATCTTTTCTCGTATCGACAATATCTGGCGTTGCGTGTAAAAATTCATTGATACGTTCTTGTGAAGCCGAAGCTCTCTGAATGATAGAAGCAACCCAACCGATTGCCATCACTGGCCAAGTCAACATATTGACATAAATCACAAATTCGGCGATATTTCCTGCTGTGACGTTGCCTTTTATAGCTTGCAATCCTCCAATATAAATGGTCAAAAGCGTACTTGCCCCAATTAATAACATCATCAAAGGATGAAAAAATGCTTCAACTTTGGCTAATCCCATAGATTTATCCTTAAAATCAGAACTTTGCTGCTCAAAAAAATTGACCATCGGTTCTTCTTGAACATAGGACTTGACTACCCGAATACCCGAATATACCTCCTGTGCAGTACTATTCAATACCGAAAGTTGCCCTTGAATTGCGGCACTTTTTTTATTAATAATATTACTGACATAATAAATTGAAATGGATAATAATGGTAGTGGTAAAAGGACATACATCGTCATTTCTACACTAACATTGAGCATCGAATAAATAACCAAAACGAAGAGCGTGACCAAATTAATAGCATACATGACCGCTGGACCAACGTACATTCTGACGTGAGAAACATCTTCCGAAATTCGCGCCATCAAGTCGCCTGTATTGTTTCTTTTGTAA
Organism: uncultured Saprospiraceae bacterium; assembly: GCA_937127195.1. Taxonomy (GTDB): domain Bacteria; phylum Bacteroidota; class Bacteroidia; order Chitinophagales; family Saprospiraceae; genus CAKZLL01. Next base: position 9,529 of record CAKZLT010000213.1, on the reverse strand, counting down.
AACGCTAAGGTTAATTTTTGATATTGAGCATATATTTCGTTGCGCAAATCATATTCAATGAGCCTTGACATAACGATAATCGTTTGACGCATGAAATACATAAAAACCCCCATTAGCAAGGCTAAGACAAGCACTAATCCGCCAAAAAGAAGCAATATCTTTCCTAAAACGCTATAAAACTCAGTCTGAGGTGTAAAGCCATTAAACTGTTGGTACATATTAATATTTTCGATAACCAAATCTAAGGCTTCACGAATTACCTTTGGTTGTAAGACTCGGAAGAGATTAGCCCCAACGACAAAGACGGTACCAATGAGTAAATGCCATTTGTATCGAAAGAAAAATTTATTTAAATATGCTAATTGCTTCATTTATCTTAATAATATTTACATTTTTAAAAAAAAGAAGGATTTTTTTCTTTTTTTTAGAATGCTTTTTAGTTGAAAATTAAACTGTTATAGGACTCTTTCTTTGTCTTTTTTCATTTTTATTAAATACTTATTTCAGAATACGAACTTATTAAAAAAAAATTTCTTTTTTTTGCAAAGCTTTAAACGGATGCGAAAAGTTTTAAAAAAAAGGTTCTTTGACAATTTTGTGCCGAAAAATACAATTATAATCAAAGAAAGAATGTAAAACAACGGTTTTATTAAATTAAAAAATTTGACATCTAGACAACAAATCAAATCATATAGAGTTTTATGCTGAGTAGAAGAAATGTTCGTATCAAAGTGATGCAAATGCTTTACACCGCGAATCGCGACGGTGGCTTGACTTATAATCATGTTGAACGCGCTTACAAGCAAAGAGTTGATAATTCTTACAAGACTTATCTTTTTAATATACACTTCTTAATCAAAGTAGCTGGAGAATCTAAGCATGATGAGGACAGAAGAAAGGCTAAATTGTTGCCAGGAGAGGAGGATTTGAATTTCAAAGCTATTTTGGCTAATAATCCTGCGGTTGATAGTTTGACGAATAATACTGGCTTTTTTCAGTTATTGAAACAGTATAAATTAACATCTGCGGTTAATCAGGATATTGCAAAGCAATTGTATTTGGCTTTCGCCGAAAGTGCAGAATATAAGGCTTATGTAGCAAAACCTGTCACTTCTTTGAAGGAACACGTTGATATGCTGAGCGAATTATATCGTTTTTGCACAAAGCATGAGCTTTTTCACGATAGCATTGAAGATGTATTCCCGAATTGGATTGATGATGATTCTTTGGTAATGGGAGCGACCAAAAAAACGCTTAAAAAATTACCTGTTGATGAGTTTTTCTTCAAGGAATTTAAGCCTGACTACGAAACGGTAGAGGAATATGGAATGGAATTACTCTATAAGGTGAGCCATTTGGATGATGATTTGTTGGAGTTGATTAAGCCAAAGTTACAAAACTGGGAAGTAGAGCGTGTTGCGATTTTGGATATGATTTTGATTAAAATGGCTCTTAGTGAGTTTCTTCATTTTCCAACTATACCAACTAAGGTAACGTTGAACGAATATGTTGAAATCTCTAAAATGTACAGTACTCCGAAGAGTAAGGACTTTATTAACGGTATTCTTGACCGTCTTTTGAAGCAATTGATGAAAGAAGGAAAAATCAATAAATTAGGTAGAGGTTTGAAATCTTAAACCTGAGACATTTATTAATATTAAGAGTCGGACGCCTTCAAGGCGTCCGACGCTTTTTTATCATAATATCCATTTTTGGTCTTTCATCTTCCACATGAAGCGACTTGCCACACTTCTATAAGGCTTCCATTTTTCGGCAATTTGAGTTAATTCGCTATATAATGCCTTTTTTTTCTGTTCAGGATTGACTTCATAGAGTTTAATCATACTTTGACGCACCACCAAATCATCAATCGGAAAAACATCCATTCGATTCATCGAAAAAATCAAAATCATCTGTACCGTCCATTTTCCAACACCTTTTATGGTGGTTAGCATTTCGATAATTTCCTCGTCTTTATATTGTTCCCAATTGGCATCTTGTAGTTTATTTTCATAAAAATAATTGGCTACATTCAACACATAACCTGCTTTCTGACGAGATAAACCAACACTTCTCAATGCCTCAAAATCCATATCTTTTAATACAAAAGCCGCAGGATAACCATTTTCAAATAACTGTAAGAATCGTCCAAAAATCGTTGAAGCTGCTTTTACGGACAATTGTTGTGCGTTGATAGCTCTTAATAATGAAAAATATACATCTTCGGTATCTCTCGACTCCACTTTGAGTTCGTAATGACTGATAACGGGTTCTAGTTTTGGGTCTAGTTTGGCTAGGCTTTGAAGTATTTCTGGATTGACCATATTGCTTTTATTGTAAAGGTGTTACGGGTTGCCAGTTACGGGGTGCGAGTTAGCTGCCGCTGATTTTGCATTAACAGCGGCAGCCAACTCGCAACCCATAACTCGCAACCCGCAACAATAAAATATTACTTCACTTTCACTCGAATACCTTCCGAATGACTGGTGAATTCTGGCGCGTACATACATTGCAGCGTCGTTATTCCATTCGAGAAATCGCCTTTATGAATCGCGCGCATTGGATATTCAAAAACGTAAGTACCTTTCGGCAAATAAGAAATAAAGAAATTCGTCGCTGCATCACGCGTACTTTCGTAATAGCCCAAACCTGCTTGCCATTTGTATTGGCTCATCACATTGATTGGCTCAAAACCACTAGCGCGCATATCTTTCAAATGAACATATTCCATTGCTCTATCGACTCGAAGTTCAATTCTGACTTTCAATTTATCACCAACTTTGATAGGAGAATTTTCTGTAATACTCTGTAATTCAAGTCCTTCATCTGTGACAACTTCCTTGTAAAGTGTCTTGACAATCTTTAAAGGTGTATCTTCAAAGCTTTTGATTTTATCATAATCCTCAAAATATTGCCAATACATTGCGCCCCATGCTGGCGATTTATTTGGATTTTTAATTTTGATATTTGCCATATCTGCTTTGACTTCATCAGCTTTCCAATCGACTTTAAAGTGTCCCGTTCCAGCTTCTTTCTGAATATCAGATTGGTCAAGCAAATCGCCACCAATGGTAATATTAATATCTTGGTCTTCCAAAAGCCAATTATCACCATTCATCAAAAGCGCGTAAACAGCCGCTGAAGTCGCTTTTGTTGTCTTCCAATGAGTAGTTTGTTTATTTTTTAGCATCCAAAGTTTCAAGCTATTAACGGCTTTTTCATCTTTTGCAATCTCAGAAAATACTTCTATCATCATGGCGTGCGTCTCAATCGGAAGCTGATACCAATAATAGCCAGTATCGTATTTCCAGTGCATTCCCAACTCTTCGCTATCAGCAGAAGTCTCGCGCAAACCTTTAACTATCAAGTCAGCAGTTGCTTTTTCTTCACCACGATTGAGTGCCAATGCAAGCATTCCTTGACTATATAAACCATGTTTCATCCAATATTTTTTGGCTTGCCCCATGAAATAATCGTGGACTTTTTGTGTCTTTTTTGATAAAGGAATCTCTGGATAAAAAGAGCGCGTATATAAGAAATGAACATCTAAATAAGATAATTGATTCTCTTCAAAAGTTGTTAATTTTTTCTTGACACGTTTTTCTAATCTTTCGTATCGTTCAACTATTCTATCATCAGTATATTTGACTGCATTCGCTAGGACTTTATCCATTCCTTTTAGGTTTTGAATGCCCGAAAGCTGTTCATTTACCCCCAAATGCTTCAAATGACCCATGCCTTCCACGATGTATTGTGTAATATACCACGAGTCTTTTCCGCCAGGAAACCAAGCAAATCCACCATTTGATAGTTGCCTATCTTGAATTTTTTTCATGGCATCGCTGAGTTCGTTTTCCATTTTGGTCAAGTCGAATAACAAACCAATATTTTGCTTTTGTGTGGCTTCATTTTGAGCAGCCAAAACCCACGGCGTTTCTTCCAAAAGCGCGTATTTCAAGTCTTGATTTTTACTCAAGTTAGATTGAAGTGCTTCTGATTTGGTGTTTTTCCATTTTTCAAAAACGCTTTTAATCTTTGGTTGCGAACTTGTAACCGAAGCGGCCAAGCTATTTGCATAGTATCGACTAAAAACCTGTTCGGTACATTCGTAAGGATATTCCATCAGATAAGGCAATGCCTGAACCGCATACCAAGCAGGATTAGAAGTAAATTCCAAAGTCGCTTTATGATGCTTCAAAGAAGCGGATTTTGATGCTTTTTCCATCGCTTTGAAAGTAAAATCCTTTGTTTGCCCGCCTCTGACTGACATTGGCATCGTTTCGGTAATCAGCATTCTATCCGTCAAAACAGGTAAAGCATTTTCTTCTCCATCAGAGTGTTTTCCAGCTTTCGCCACGACGCGATACAAAACACCAGACAAGCCACTATCTGGAATATTCAATTTCCAAGAAAGCGGTGCAGACTGCCCTTTTTTAGCATCAAAATTAATAGAAGGCGCATTGTTTTTTAAAAGCACATCGATACGTTTCATACTTAATGCATCGAAAAGTTGTAACTCTGCCGTTCCCGTCAAGTCGCCTTCCGATAAGTTAGAAACTTTTGCGGTAAAATGAATTTCGTCATTTTCTCTAAAGAAACGTGGCGGATTTGGTTGAACCATCAAGTCTTTTTGAGTAACAACTTGCTTTGTCGAAACCGCAGAAGACAAATCCTTGGTATGAGCGAAAAGTAAAAACTTCCAACGAGTCAAAGCTTCATTCATCGTAAAATTGATGATAAGGTTTCCTTCTTCATCTGTTTTGAGTTCTGGTTTAAAAAAGACCGTTTCGTTTAAGTTGGTACGCACTTTTACATCAGAAACATCCTCTTTTGGTGCATTAGAAGGTTTTTTACTTTCTTCCACTGGTTCGAAAGCACCATTATTGACATCAGAAAGCACCATTTCATCCATTGATTCTTCTGCTTCCATCACAGGCGCAGACATTGCTGGCGCAGGTGTTTTTGACATTCTAGGGGCAGATTTACTACGTCTAGATTCTGCCATGTAGCCATAGTTTCTAGGCGAATTAAATATATTGAATAAATTTAATTTCGGATAACTCCTCGACACATAGGGGAAATTAGGTTGCCAGCCACTTGCAATTAAGCTACTTCCTACCGCTGAAAAATTGGTGTGAAAGTCGGTTCTATCAGTTGGGTAACTGCTCGGATATGGATTTAAAAACCAGTTATTAGCAGCAAAAGCATCTAATGATTGGTCATACATGGCAGCGACAACTTCGGCAGCGACTTTCTCTTTTTTGTTGCCAGATATTTTGATACGCCATTCTTCCTTTTGACCAGGAAGTAGCTTGTCTCTGAACGTTTCGTATTCAATAGTCAAATCCTTATTTGTCCATGGAACGGCTATCGTTTTGTTAAAATTGTAACTACGATTGTCTGTTACAAAGGACAAGGCAATACCAATATTTCCACGGTAGCTTTCCAAAATTGGTATTCTTAATTGATGAATATTTCCAGCTACTACCCATTCTGAACGAATTAAATTTCTTTCATTGTCATATATTTCATACAAAAGAAATGAACGATAATATGCTGAACCAAAATAAATAGGAGCAGTTTCTCCAGGTTCATAAGCTTTATTTTCGGTATGAAACCAGCTACTAACATAATCAGGAACTTTAGCCGCTTTTAAGTCAAATACTTCAAAAATCTTAATAACTTCGATTGCTTTTCCGAACTTGTCCTGTGTTTTAAGTATTATTTTATACTGTCCTGCTTTTAATTTTTTTCGTTCTTTCTTAGAAAAAACAATCGCTTTGGATTGGTCAGTATCAAAGTTCTTTATCAAAACGGGAACGTCTTCTTCCCAATTAATCGGCTCATTTTCATCAGAATAAGCATAACTAGGAATGCTAGCATAAAACGCTTTTTTCGTCATAGAAGGGCGGTCTGGTTTTTCCCAATACCTGTCTTTGAAAACGCGATTTGGTGCTTTCAGCGGATAAATTGTAATTAAACCTTTGGCGGCTTCATACGCGCCATTTAGGTTTTGAGTGGAAATAACCACCGAGTCAAAATTCGCTTTATCAACCTGAGCAGCAACCATTACGTCGGCTTTCATTGCAATATATCCAACTGAAACGTTGGTCGTTTGACTGTGGGTTTCTCCAGTAATGTCAATTACATCTACGCTGACTTCATAGTTGAATTGAGGCGAACTCGATTCTTTTTGACTATAATCGGGAATAGCTGTGAAGTCAATTTTGAATTGTCCGTTGGTATCGGTTACGGTCTCGCCTTTAGCGATTTCTTGACTTCCAACTGTTGGCGGATAGCCCCACCACCATCTCCAATATGGATAAGAAACGTTACGAACAACACGATAAGTTACTTTTGCATTATCAATATTATTGCCAGCATAAGCTTTTGCTTGACCTGTTACATTAATGGTTTCGTTAAGTTTGAAACTACCTGCAAGTTCATCAAATTTGACTTCAAACTTAGGTCTTTTGTATTCTTCTACTCTGAAATATTTGTTATTACTATGCGTACCGTAGCTGCTTTGAAGGTACATTTGCCCTAATAAGCCACCTTGAGGAGCTTTAAAACTACCATTAAATGTTCCGAATTCATTACTAGTAAATTCTTGTTCGGCAGCGACTTGATAGTTTGCATCATATAATTTTACAGTAACTTTTTGATTCGCTATGATTTTGGGAATGCCCTTATAGTTCTTTTCTAAAAGTAATCCTTTAAAATAAACGGTTTGACCTGGACGATAAATCGCTCGGTCAAGAAAAAACTCTGTTGATGCCGTTTTGCTTACAGTATCTTCTCTATAAACATATTCATAGTGCATTTTGTCATCAAAACTAAGGTAATCATCATCTTTACGAAGTTTGATATAATAGCGTTGTTTTTCATTAGAAGGATTAGAAACTTTGCCATCATTACTAGAAATAGCTTCGCCTATTTTGACAATTTTATACTTACGAGTCAGTGAATTGTATTTATTTCTATAAAATTCTGCGGTTACGCCTCCCAATGGTTTTCCTGTCATTCTATCAACAACGTAGAATTGATTAAGTCCATTTTTTCTGCTTTTTGAAAAATAAGACAAATTAGAAACACGCAAAAACATCATAGCAACAGCCTGATAATCAGAAGAAAAATATTCGTTATCACTAGCCAAAACGTAAAATTCGCCGTTCGGAAGTCCATCAATTTTGATTTCTGTTCGATGCGTATGTAAGTCGCCATCACTTGGCAAATCAGTTACCCAATTTCTGTAAATTGGCAAGTTATTTAAAATAACTAACTCTTCAAATCTGTTCTTATCTCTAAAAGAATCGCGTGTTTTTTCATCAACCATAACGATTTTGAAATAGACTTTGGGTACATTTCTATATTCAATCCATGTCAGAATGTTTTGGTCTGGAACGTTGACTTTTTCTGAGCCAATGGTAAGATTTTTTTGCATCAAACGAGCCTGATGATACTGTGCTAACTTGCCGCCATAACTATCTGGGAAATCTCTAATAGCCTCTTCATACTCTTCAAAAGCGCGTTTCCAATCCCATTTATAACGTTGTTCTTTGTCGTATTTGTCATATTTTTGCCCTGTTTTATAGAATTCATTTCCGATATAAACGGCAATTTCAGCAGCGGCTTCGTCTTTCTTGTATTTCTTTTTTAGAGTATTCAATGCATTCAAATACAATTCGTCTTTGTCAGCTATAATTGCGTGATTTTTGACATATTTCAAACGCTTCAAATCCGTATCAACAAGTGCCGCAGGTGTGCCGTCGTTCTTGTGATTATCTAATAAGGTTTGAAATAAAAGTAAGGTTTCGTACTTTTCAGAAAGGCTTTCCTTTTGTTCAAATTTGGTAGAAACAAATGTAGCTACATCTCCGAAAATGGCAGCGTTATCCAGTTCAAATTTATCCGCGGGCTTATTTAAGTAGCTTCTTTCATTGGTAAAAAAGTCTAATGCGCGATGTCCCAAAACATCAAAAAGCGTCGGGCGAAGCATTTTGTTTTCACCTTTTTTAATTAAAATCTCAAAATCTTCAATGGGCAAATTAGCCAATTCTTTGTTTTGAATAGAAGCTTTGAAATGCTCAAAAGCTGCTGCTGTCAAATCCTTTGCACTCCAAGTTTCGATGTCATCGGGATTTGGCTTTTTGTCGGTTGTCGTTACGTTACGAAGTTTCCAACGATTATTATCTAAATATTTTGAATAAAAAGTACCGAGTAAAGAATGGAAAATAGCTTTAGTCGTAGGATTGGCAACTTCTAATTCTTTTTTATACAAATTAACCATTGAATTATAAGCGTCATCACTGCCATAGGTTTGATAACGAGCTTTATAAAATACGGATTTAACGATTTGTTGGTCGTTTTTATCTTTTTTGGCTTGAGTATAAATCTCTTCGACTTTCTTTTGAGCCGTTTGGACTTGTCTGATTTTTTCGAGAGAATCTACCTCTGACCACGATTTGTCGTAGTCATAAAAATTATTGTTCATCTGTGATACAGGATTTTGAAAACCGAAAGCGGTAATAATAATGCCTATGGTTAATAGGGCGACGGTTAGTATAACTAGGATTTGTTTCATCCGTTTTGATTTTCTGATATGAATAAAGTACAATGATAGATTAATGCTTATTGGTAATATATCAAGGTTTTGGCTATAAAAGCATTTCTAGAAGCTTTTCAAATACCCAATTGCATTCTTTTAGACTCATTTACTGCTAAAAAGTCATTTCATTGAACATATTATTATAACGTAAATGTAAACTGGTAATTATTCAATTTATTCTTAAATGACCTTGTATAGACAGTATTTACCTAATTTGCACATTTTTTTAGAAATATTGAAATTAAACTAATATAAAATAGGATTTTTTATAGAAAGGAGTGTGACGTAGTTTTGTTAATTTTGAAATTTAAAAAGCCTATATTTTAAACATTGAAAATATAGGCTTCAATTATTTTATAAGAACTTGAATTCTAAAACCCAAGCACTTTTACACCTTGCTTAAAAGTAACATCAACAGGAATATCTTTTTCAGCATTAGGTAAATTAATCGCGATAGTTTTTATTTCCAGAATATTCATTCATGCCATATCACTTTCAAAGTATTCATCTGTCAAAACGGCTTGAATACGTAATTCGAGATACTTTTACTTTCTAGGCAACCACGGAAAAAATGAAGAAGTGCGCCTAATATAATCGGCATACTTAGGTTTTGTATTCTTTTGCTTGACTTCAAGCATTGCCACGCCAGAGACTTTTGTCAAGAGAAAAGTCATAAACAAAGGTGCGAATATAAAAAACAAGCCCGTTTGGTAATCTAAAGCCATCATAAAAAAGCCACGTACCCCTTCAGTGAGATTCGCTTCATCGATAAAATCGGGTACGTAATGTACTTGTAGTATTCTTGGAATTTCAGTGCTATCCAATTCGAACTCGTAAGAAACAAACTCTCCTTGCAATGCTTTTTCGATGCTTGGCTTGGCTCTCACATAGGCCACTTCACCTATTATTTGGAAAATTTTA
>CAKZLT010000212.1 GCA_937127195.1 uncultured Saprospiraceae bacterium | reverse complement strand
AAGCTACTCTTTCGGCTCTCAAAAGTGTTTCACCAAAAGCATCAGGAATTCTAATCGACTGAAAATCAACAGAAGCATTCGGAAAACTTCTAATCAAATTCAAATCAATACTTTTAACTTCAATTGGTTCTTTAAGATTTTTGTTGACCTGTTTGACCAATGCTTTTGCAATATCATCTTCATAAACCGCTGCCAAGACGCTACCAATAATCAATAAAGTTACCAAAATACCAACTACCCAAAATCCAATTTTTCGGATACGTAGCATACGCTTTTTGAAGGCAACTTGCTTTGGGTTTTGCTTTGCCCATTCCTTTTTTTTCTGCTTTTTTTCGGCAGCTTTTGCCTTTTTAGCTTCCTCTTTGACGTAGTTAGGAATTCTATCTTTCGCCTGCTTTCCTTTCTTTTTAGTCATTGGATTAGATGTTGATGATTGATATACTCCAAAATTAACAAATAAAATAGTAGCGTCGAATTTATTACACGAAGTAAATTATTATTTTCGTTTATTCTGTGGTAGAAGTTTTTTTTAACCACAAAGGAACAAAGAAAACAAAGTGAATTTTTGTAAAATTATTTTGCACCTTTTGTTTCTTTTTTTAAGAACTTGTCAACGTTTATATAAAATGACTAAAACAAACGAAAATAAAAATCCTTGGACAACCTTAACTAACAAAACGGTTTATGAAAATCCTTGGATAAAAGTAGAACATAGAGATGTATTGACACCCGCTGGAACAGATGGTATTTATGGGGTAATTCATTTTAAAAATAGGGCAGTTGGTGTTATTCCTCTGGATAAGGATATGAATACTTGGTTGGTTGGTCAGTATCGATATACATTAAGTGAATATAGTTGGGAAATTCCAGAAGGCGGTGCTCCGCTCAATGAATCAACTTTGGATGGAGCAATACGAGAACTGAAAGAAGAAACAGGAATTTCTGCTCAAAAATGGACTAAAGTACTAGATTTCGCTACTTCTAATTCGGTAACCGATGAAAAAGGTGTTTGTTATGTTGCTCATAATTTGACTTTTGGTGAAATGGAATTAGAAGAAACGGAGGATATTACTGTCAGAAAATTACCGTTTAGTGAGGCAGTCGAAATGGTGATGACTGGAAAAATTACAGATGCTTTGGCAATTATGGGAATTTTAGCGACCAAATTGCGGTTAGAAAGGGGAGATTTAGTGATTGGTGATTAGTTAATTTGTGATTGGTTCTTTTATTGGTTGCGAATAAAGCAAACAAATCATCAATGACTAATTTTTTATAAAACAAGTTGAATAATCTTGTAAAGAATGATAAATTTGCAGGATTGAAGAGTTATAATAATTAAGAAATAATAGAATGAGCAATATTGTAGATACGTTAAAGGAAAATGTAGCGAAGGCAGTTCAAGAACTGTATGCAGGAAGTTTTGAAGCGAACCAAATCAAGATTAGCCCAACACGCAAAGGTGTGGAAGGTGATTATACAGTTTTGGTTTTTCCTTTTTCGAAAGTAGCTCGCAAAAAGCCAGAAGTAATAGGAGAGGAGATTGGAAATTATTTAGTGGCTAATTTGGATTCTGTATCTAAATTTGAAATTAGTAAGGGATTTTTGAACCTATTTGTTAGCGATAATATTTGGGGTTCGATTTTAAATAATATTTATACGCAACCTAATTTTGGAACGCAACCTGCCAACGGCGAAAAGGTAATGGTCGAATATTCTTCACCAAATACCAATAAACCGTTGCACTTAGGACATATCAGAAACAATCTTTTGGGTTGGTCAACTGCTAAAGTTTTGACGGCAGCGGGTTATGATGTAACCAAAGTTCAGATTGTAAATGATAGAGGCGTTCATATTTGTAAGTCAATGTTGGCTTGGCAAAAGTATGGAAATGGTGCGACACCAGAATCAACAGGTCAAAAAGGTGACCATTTGATTGGTCATTATTATGTGCTTTTTGAAAAAGAATTTCAGAAAGAATATGCAGTATGGCAAGCAACGGAAGCAGCTCAAGAGAAATATAAAACTTGGTTGGAGTCCGAAGCTGGTCAAAAAGAGACTAAAGAAAAAGGCTCTAGTGATTTATCAAGCCACTTTTTTAAAAGCGTTTATAAAAATAAATACTTCAATACAGAAAGCGTAATTGGTGGCGAAGCTAAAGCTATGCTTAGAAAATGGGAAGCTAAAGACCCAGAAATCTACGCACTTTGGGAAACCATGAACGGTTGGGTTTATGCTGGTTTTGATGAAACGTATAAGAATTTAGGCGTTTCTTTTGATAAAAATTATTACGAATCAAATACTTACTTATTAGGTAAGGACATTATCGAATCAGGTTTAGAGAAAGGCACTTTTTATAAAAAAGAAGATGGTTCGACTTGGGTGGACTTGACTGATGCGAATTTGGATGAAAAAATCGTATTGAGAAGTGACGGAACGTCCGTTTATATGACTCAAGATATGGGAACGGCACAGGTTAGATACCAAGATTTTGAGGCTAAGAAAATGATTTACGTCGTTGGAAATGAACAAGATTATCACTTTCAAGTTTTATTTGAAATCCTTAAAAGATTAGAAAAACCGTATTCAGAAGGGCTTTTTCATTTGTCTTACGGTATGGTAGAATTGCCTTCTGGTAAGATGAAATCGAGAGAAGGAAAGGTCGTGGATGCGGATGATTTGATGGAAGACGTTCAAGCAATCGCCAAAAAAGTAGCTGAAGAAAGCGGCGGCTTGAGTGGTTTGCCAGAAGAAACGGTTACGGATATTCATAGACAAATCGGTTTGGGGGCATTGAAATTCTTTATGTTGAAAGTCAATCCGAAGAAAGGAATGGTGTTCAATCCAGAAGAATCGGTGGATATGCAAGGACAAACGGGGCCTTTTATTCAGTATGCGACGATGCGTACAAAAGCATTGAAAAGAAGAGCAAAAGATACGATTGACGTTAGTCAAGCGGATAATTATACGGATGTTCAGGAGATTGAGCAGGAATTATTGTTGGCTTTGCAGCAGTATCCAAAGGTAGTTGTTAAAGCGGCAAATGCTTATAATCCGTCAGAAATTGCGAATTACGTTTATAGTATCGCGAAGTTGTATAATCGTTTTTATTATCAATGTCCAATTTTGAAAGAGGGCATTCCAGCGGATGCAAAAGCATTTA
>CAKZLT010000211.1 GCA_937127195.1 uncultured Saprospiraceae bacterium | reverse complement strand
CAAAAGTTGAATCGCTGCTCTGAGGCAGAGAAATCAGCAGCATTCTGCATTATAGCTATTTCAGAAATATACTTAAAAATCAGCTAATCCCAAACTGCCCTATATTGAAACTAAATTGTCTGTTATTTGAAGTGTCTGAGCTGGTAGAGGAGTCAATTAAAGACCACAGAAGCAGAACTGCTGAATTCACGATGACTACCAGATTATGTAAAATAACCTGCCTTCAAAATGTACCGAGACATCGTTGACCCAAATTTCGGCTTAAACTGGACTAAACCGAGACAAGTGTCTGAAATCAGAAGTGTTTAAAGTGCTTTACTGCTACAAGGCAATATCCTTGCAGGTTCGGAACTAATTTTTAATTTCAGCAACAAACGAAGCTTTAATGTGAAGTTGTATGAGACACCGTTTTTGATTGCTTTTATATTAACTTGTTATTTCGTTAAAATGTTTCATTTTGACTTAAAAAGATACTAGGATTTTCATTATTCAAATAATCGGCAGATATTTGCGTCAGATGTAAAAACAAAAAAATAATTATTTTAGAACAAACAAAAATTAAAACAAATGAATGTAGCAGCTATCATGTCGGTCTCACTAATTTTATTTTCAGTGATTGACATTTTAGGAAATTTACCAATTATCCTAGACATGAAGAAGAACGGTATTGAAATCAAAGCCACTGTCGCGACTTTTTCAGCAGCTTTAATTATGGTTGCTTTTCTATTATTCGGAAGTGCAATTTTAGGACTTTTTGGAATTGAAGTCGCTTCATTTGCCTTAGCAGGCTCGCTGATTATCTTTTTTATTGGTTTAGAAATGATTTTGGGTGTACGAATTTTTAGAGACCATCACGAAGACGGTGGTTCGGGTAGTATTGTACCTATTGCGTTTCCTTTATTGGCAGGTGCAGGAACACTGACTACGATTATCTCACTCAAAGCCGAATATGATACTTATAGTATTTTGGCTGGAATTATTATTAACTTAATGATTGTATTTGTCATTTTGCAATCTTCTGATTGGTTGAGTAAAAAAATATCACCTCAATTATCAGCAACACTTCGCAAGATTTTTGGTATTCTTTTGATTGCCATTGCGATACAGATGTTTAGAAGTTATATTTAGGCGTTTATCTTTTGAGGATGCCTTTATATTAGAGTAAAGTCCATTAGTGTGGCTAAAAAATACGTTTATCAGACTTCTATGTTTGGTAAACGTATTTTTGTTTTGTCACTTTTTTTTATGTAAAATGTCTTTTAATAGTCGGTTCATTACTTAGTTATTTTGTTATTTTATAAAAAATAATAAAATAAAATAAAATAGGGGAAATACTAAATAGTAATTGTCCTAATAAGTGAACACAAACTTCTGTGTTTTGATTTTTTTAATAAAAAAGAAATGAATAAAGTATTACTGACACTAGGGATTTTACTGTTTGCTATGGGAGCAAAGGGGCAAGAAAAAGAAGCTAATTACATATTAGGAGACTTGTTGGTGCAGGTTGAATCGTCTGAGAATATTCGCGATGTTATTTACGAACTTCAGATGCTCAATGGTGTCAATACTCAACTTCGGTTAAGTAAGAAAGTATCTGAACCGATGCGTATTTGGTTACTTCAATTCGACTATGAAGCAATCAATCATCAAGAAATGCTAGATGCTGTTCATTTTCATCCGAAAGTAGCTGTTGCTCAATTTAATCATAAAATTACTTACCGAAACACGCCAAATGATGCTCAATACAGCCAACAATGGCAATATAATAATACAGGGCAAAGTAATGGAACAATAGGAGCAGATATAGATGCTGACTCTGCTTGGGATATTTCAACAGGTGGTTTGACTGCATTGGGAGATACAATTGTGGTTTGTATTATTGATGGAGGAATTGATTTAAACCACAATGACTTGACACCTAATCGCTGGATAAACTACGCAGAAATTCCAAATAACGGAATTGATGATGATAATAATGGATTTATTGATGATCGCTTGGGATGGAATACTGCAAGTGATAATGATAATATTGGTGGTTCGTCACATGGAACAGCAGTTGCTGGTATTATTGGAGCGAAAGGAAATAATGGAATTGGCGTTGCTGGTGTCAACTGGGACGTTAAACTGATGATAGTTAGAGGCGGAACAGGGCAAGAGGCGGAAGTATTAGAAGCATATTCTTATCCACTAAATTTAAGAAAAAAATATAATGAAACAGGTGGTCAAGAAGGAGCATTTGTGGTAGCAACTAATGCATCATGGGGAATTGATGGCGGTCAAGCTTCAAGTGTTCCGTTGTGGTGTCAGATGTATGATACTTTAGGTTTTTATGGTATTTTGAATGCAGGTGCAGGACCAAATGCGAATACAAATGTGGATGTTTTAGGTGATTTGCCAACGACTTGCCCTAGTGAATACTTGATGGGAGTTACTAATTTGAATCACAATGATACTAAGGTAACACAAGCTGGATATGGTTCTACACATATTGATTTGGGGGCTTTTGGAGAAGGAACTTTCACAACTACAAATGGTGGTTATTCTGGTTTTGGAGGTACTTCGGGAGCAACACCTCACGTTACAGGAAGTATTGCATTACTATATTCTGCGCCTTGTCCGAGTTTTGCTGTTTTAGCAAAATCTAACCCAGCAGCAGCAGCAGCATTGGCAAGAGATTATATTTATAATACGGTAGATCCTAATACAAGTTTGAATGGAATTACAGCGACAGGAGGTCGTTTGAATGTCTATCAGGCCATGCAACGCCTAATGGATAGTTGCGAAGTTTCTGGTTGTTTACCTCCTTATTCGTTACTACCTTCTAATGTTTTAGATACAAGCGCGACGATTAGTTGGAGTGCTTTGACGGACACGACGACACAATTTAATTTGAAATATCGAACTGTTGGAGATACAATTTGGATAGTTAGTGCTGATACATTAAAAACGACTACACTAAACAATCTAATGGCTTGTACAACTTATGAGGTTCAAGTAGAAGTGATTTGTGATACGACTAGCATTTCTAGTAATATAATTACATTTAGAACAGATGGTTGTTGTGTTATGCCAACAAGTTTGGTAGGTACGACATTGAGTGATACGACTGCTCAAGTGACTTGGGAAGCAGTTTTGGCAGCTAATGAATATATTATTCAATATAGAAAAGAAGGAGTAACGGCTTGGATAGAGGATACTTTATCTACGAATAGTTCTATTTTATCTAATTTGGAAATGTGTAATACGTATGAGTTTAGAGTAGCAACGGTTTGTGATACTGGTCAAACGATGTTTTCTGGCATTGTACAATTTCTGAGCGGTTGTGGTAATTGTACTGCTAATAGTTATTGTTTTGCTAGAGGAAATGGAGAATATGAATATATAGAATCTGTCAATTTGAATGGCTCAACAGTTGTTACAGGCAACAATGATGGTCAATATGAGCATTCAGGGATAATAACAGCGCTTGACAAAACGAGTTATGACTTAACCATTACGCCAGGGTTTGTTAATAATGCTTTTGGTGAAAATATGGCAGCTTGGATTGACTTTAATCAAGATGGTGATTTTGATGATGCAGGCGAACAAATTGCTCAAATAATAAGTAGCGCGGTTGCTGCAACTAGAAACTTTACTGTTCCTGCTAATGCCGTTGTTGGTATAACAAGAATGCGTGTGGTGTTGGAATATCAAAGCACTCCAGCTAATTGTTCGAATGGTATAGAAGGAGAAGTAGAGGATTATTGTATTGAAATTACGAATAACTTCGTTTGTGAAGTACCTAATACGGTGGATACAATTGGAGTGGGCGCAACAAACTTGAATTTAACTTGGACAGGAAATACAATAGATTCGACTTATTTAATTCGTTTTCGACCATTTCAAACAACAACTTGGCAATATTTAACAAGCTCAATGACAAGCATGAATATTTCTAATTTGGATGTTTGTCGCGCTTACGAAGTTCAAATTGCAGCGATTTGTAATGGTGGAGATACGAGTGCTTTTTCTGTTACTTATACCGTTCAGACGGATTGTACTAGTGATGTATCGTTTATTTTACCGAGTGATATTGATTTGAAAATTTTTCCAAATCCATTTTCTAATCATATTCAAATGACACTAGATTTGCCAAGTCGTCAAAATTTGGAAGTTCAGATTTTTTCTGTTGATGGGCAATTATTACAAGTACAAAATTTAGGGGAATTAATAGGAACGCAATCAATTGATTTAGATTTTAATGGACAGCCTTCGGGAGTTTATTTAGTTAAAATTCAGACGAATGATGGTATTTGGGTGGAACGCGTGATGAAGTTGTAAATGAGCTTTTAAAAAAAAATTATAACTTGCTAGTTTCAGAGTTAAACGTAGTGTTTTCGGAACTAGCGGATTATAATTGAGATTTTTAAATCTAAAAATCTAATCAAACCTTAATCGCTTCAAAGCGTTTAAGGTTTTTATTTATATTCGTGTTTAAAGAACTTCGACTTTTATAAGGAGTTATTAAAAAAAGACAATTTTTTACAAAAAATGAAATACAACAGATTAGGAAGTAGTGATTTACAAGTATCTCGTTGTTGCTTAGGCACAATGACTTGGGGGAAACAGAATACACAAGAGGAAGCCTTTGAACAATTAGATTACGCAATTGAACAAGGCATAAATTTGATAGATACAGCAGAACTCTACGCTATTCCATCAGACAAAAGCACTTATGGAGCAACAGAAAAAATCATTGGAAATTGGTTCGCTAATCGCCCAAATATCCGTGAGAAAGTGATTTTGATGACTAAAATTGCTGGACCAGGTTTATCTTACATCAGAAATAAAGGAGGTGCATACACTGCTAAAGATATTATGCCAGCAGTTGATGCTTCTTTAAAAAGACTTCAAACGGATTATATAGACGTTTATCAATTGCATTGGCCAAATCGTTCACACCCGCATTTTGGTCGTCATGGGTTTGGTAAAATTGACTTATTAAAAGCAGATAGTGATAAGACCGAAGAGGAATTCGTTTCTATATTAGAAGCTTTAAATGATTGTATCAAGGCTGGTAAAATTCGTCATTGTGGTCTTTCAGATGAAACAGCTTGGGGAATTGATAAGTATGTTTCATTAGCAAAAAAACATGATTTACCTAAAATGGTGTCTATTCAAAACGAATTTAGTTTGGTGCATACTAAGGATTATCCGTATGTCATAGAATCATCTGTGATGAATGATGTGGCTTATTTGCCTTGGTCGCCGCTTGGTGCAGGTGTGCTTTCTGGAAAGTATTTAGATGGACAATTTCCAGAAGGTTCTCGTTGGACTTTGGTGAATAGACACGGAAATTTCAGAGATAAAGAAAGTGTTCATAATGCCGTTAGAAAGTATGCTGACCTTGCCCAAAAATACAATATGACACCGAGTCAATTGAGTTTAGCTTGGTGCAATCAGCATAAATGGGTGACTTCAACGATTATTGGCGCAACTAAAATGTCGCAATTAAAAGATAATATAGCTGCTTTTGATATTGAATTGAGTGAAGAGGCGCTTGAAGAGATTTACAAAGTACATCGTGAATTTCCTATGCCTTATTAAAATTTATACAAACCGCT
>CAKZLT010000210.1 GCA_937127195.1 uncultured Saprospiraceae bacterium | reverse complement strand
AGAGCTAAGAAACAAAAATTGTATAAAAAAGCAGGGTGAGTTTTTTGGCAAAATGCCATATTTTAGACACCCTACCTTATAGGTTTTAAAAACCTATAAGGTTTGATTGAATCTTGATATAAGCTATTTTTTAGAAATATAAACCAACCTAAATCATATAAAGTCCATAAAACTAGCGTTTTAGAATATTGGATTTCAATTTTTATGAAAAAATAGAAGAAAAGCTTTTTTGAAAAATAATTAATGAGCGACGAACTAGGTAACAATATATCTCACGATGAGTTGAATGGCGAAGATACCAAGCAGCTACTGGAAGCGCATAAGCGCAGAAAGCGTCCGTTATGGGCGCGTATAGCTCGTTTTGTGTTTAGAACGTTCATGATTTTTTTGGTGTTATTGGGTTTGCTTCGCTTTATTATTAGTTATCCTGCCGTTCAGAATAAGCTTATTTCATGGACAACAGATTACCTTTCTGAACGCCTGAATACAACCGTTCAAATTGATTATATTGAGATTGATTTATTTGATAAATTTTCTATGGATAACTTTCTTATAGAAGATTTGGATGGAGATACTTTGCTTTTTACAGAGAAATTAACGGCTGATTTTGCTTTAGTCTCTTTTTTGAGAAGCCGAACTTATATTGATGAGCTATATTTGAAGAATGCACAAGTTAATGTGATTGCTCCTAAAAATGGTCAAATTTCGAACCTTCAATTTATTTTTGATAGCTTTTTTCCGCCAGGTCCACCTCAGAAGCCAACGGCAGAAGAGCCGATAAGGTGGGATTTTAATATTAAAAAAATAAGGTTAGAGGCTATTCAAGCCACTATTTTTAATCATTATACAGGTATATTGATGGAATATGACTTGAAGGATGCTGTGTTTGATATTCAAGAAATGTTGCTTTCTGAGAAAAAAATATTGCTAGATAGAATGTATTTGAATGAGGTAAATGCAAGCTATATTATAGATACGACTTATGCAACTTATGTGCCGCGACCACAGGATACGATTCAATATGAAGAGTATATAGATACTTTTTCGAGAATGCCTTGGTATTATGAAGTGGCGAGTTTGAAGCTCAATAACAGTTCGTTTCATTTCGTGGATAAACGTTCGACATTGGAATTGAAACCAGAAGATTTTAATACAAGTGATATGTTTTATCAGGATATTAATATCAATTTGCAACGTGCAGTATTTACCAATAATGAACTTTTAGGTAAGCTAAAGGAATTTAAACTTAAAGAGCAAAAGGGGTTTGTACTGGAAGAATTGAGTGGTGATTTGGTGATAAATGAACGATTGGCTGCATTGACGGACATGAAATTGATTACTCCAAATAGTTATTTGCAAGATAGTTTGGCGTTCAAATATAAGTATGCGAAGGACTGGAGCGATTTTGTGAATAAGGTCAAAATGGACATAAAACTCAAAAAGTCTGAATTGGCAATTCAGGATTTGTTAATGATTGTACCTGCCTTGAAAGATAATCCATTTTTTAGTAGTAATATCAATGAAACGCTAAAGATAAGTGGTCGAATATATGACAAAGTTAATCGCCTAAAGGCGAATGATTTGAAATTGCAAATTGGGAAAGAAACAAGGTTAGAAGGTCGTTTTAGGTCGTTAGATTTGACGAATACCAGTGAAGCTTTGCTTAATATGCGTTTGAAATATCTTTATACCAATATGAAAAATGTCCAACTTTTGTTCAAGGATGTCAAGATTCCTGAACAAATGATGCGACTCGGAAAGTTGAGTTTTAAAGGTAATTTTGATGGATTTTTGTTGGATTTTGTGGCGAAAGGTCAATTGAAAACTGACTTGGGATTTGCTGAAAGTGATATGAATTTTAATTTTAAAAAAGGTCGAAGCTATGGTAGTTATAAGGGCTTTTTTGGGTTGAAAGATTTTGAATTGGGAACTTGGTTGGATCATAAAGACTTTGGAAAGATTACGTTCAAAACGGATATTGAAGGAAAAGGTTATTCGATAAAAGACATTGATGCGGTACTAGATGGAAAGGTTAATGAGTTGACTTTTAAGGATTATACTTACCGAGATATTAAGATTGATGGACTTTCTAAGCCAAATTTGTTTGATGGCGTTTTGGGCATTGATGATGAAAATGTTAAACTTCAATTTAATGGTAAAGTAGATTTTAATGATACTTTGCCGCGTTTTGATTTGAATACAGATTTGAAATATGTGAATCTCAAGCCTTTAAATCTTTTTAAGGAAGATTATAGATTAACAGGTAATGTTCAGTTGAATTTTTCTGGTCTTGACCCAAATGAAATTGATGGATTTGCATCATTAAGAGATTTTAAATTGTATCACCAAAGAAGCCTTAAAACAGTATCTAGCATTGGGGAAAAAAATAAAAAAATAGACCTTTATAGTCTAGATAGTATTCGGATTACTTCGGGTATTGATTATAAAAATGCACGATTTTATACGGTAGAGTCGGATATTTTGGGAGGCTCTTTGGTTAGTAATTTTGATTTGATAAATATTCAGAATTTGTTGCTTAATTATGTAGCGATTCATTTTCCGAAATTCACTAATGCACTGGATTTGAGGCGATTAGTGACAGGAGATAGCACTTTTGTTTATCAGGCTCAAAGCCCTAATATCAATGAGTATTATGATTTGAATTTGGCTGTTCAGGATACCAAAAACTGGATGCAATTGATAGATTCAGATATTGGAAATATTCAGGATTTAACTATTAAAAGTCATTTTGATAGCAAAAAAATAATCAAAGAAGATAGTACTTCACATTTGTTTTTTGAAGTTAATTCGCCAACTTTTCGTTTTGGAGATTTGAAGATAGGAAAGTCATTTGTCCGATTAGATGCCATCAAAGATAGTTGCGAAATAGACGCAAATGTTACTCAGATGTTAGTGGGAGATAGCTTAGATATTCCGAGTATTTCTATTGAAAATACCATTGAAAAAGACCGTTTTCAGTTTAAAATAAATGGTGATAAAGTAGGAGGAATTGCTGAAAAGTTAAAATTTAGGGGACAAATAGAAGCGGTTGAGGATTTATTTAAAATAACAATAGATACATCCGATTTTATTATTTATAACAAAGAATGGAGCATTTCAAAAGGTAATTTAATTACAATAGATGGCAATCGAGTTGTTCCTGAAAACGTCGTTTTATCTAATTCTGCGGAAAACGAAGCGATTAGTTTGAGTAGTTTTGGTCGAAAAGGATTACAATTTGATATTAAGAATTTAGCGTTGAACTGGCTAGAAGAATTTGTAGATTTGAAAGATAACAAATTCAAAGGTCGAGTGAATGGAATTGTCAAAATAGAAGATTTATTTAAGGCTCAGAATTTTGAGATTATTGCCACCGTCGATACATTAGTATTTAATAGCGAACCGCTTGGGCGCACTGTTGCAGTTGTTCGTTTTCCTAGCATCAATGCGCCAATCAAGATTAAAGCACTGATTAATAAGAATGACAGAAGTCGAGTTTCTATAAATGGTAGTTATATGTCGCCTTCAATCTCGGCGAATACTAGCAACGACCATTATTTTAATTTTAAAGTTTCGGCGCGTGCTTATCCACTAAAGATTATAGAGAATTTTGTTGGAGATTTTGTCTCTGATACAGAAGGCGCTTTTGACGCGGATATTATTGCAGCAGGAACGCCAGACAAGCCAGAACTCTCTGGAAATGTTCGATTGTCGAAAGTCGGATTAAAGGTAGATTACTTACAAACTTTTTATCGAATAGATAAGGCGATAGTCAAAGTGACGAATAATGCTTTCATTATTCAGGGCGAGACGGCAGAAGATGATGGTTGTATAGCAACTGATAAAGAAGGTAAAACCGCCTTTTTGGAAGGTGCTGTTTTTCACGATAATCTAAAGAATTTTAATTTTAATATTACGATGAATTCTGCTGAATTTTTGTTGTTAGATACCAATAGAGACTCTCCAGAATTATTCTATGGAACGGCAATTGGCAGCGTAACACTCAAGTTGACAGGTTCTTTGGAGTCGCCTGATATGAATATTTTTATAAAATCGGGAAAAGGAACAAAGTTAGTTATTCCAATATCTAACGAAAGTTCGGCTAGCGAGGTGAAATTTATAAAATTCACCAATGAAGTTCCTGATTCTCTGAAAGAAGATAATAAAAGAACCTTTCAAACGCCTGAAGGCTTGAATGTAGAAATGAATTTGGATATTACGCCTACTGCCGAAGTTCGTTTGGTTTTTGATGAACAGGCTGGCGACGAAATTCGTGGTCAAGGTCGAGGAAATCTACAAATAGAGGTAACTAGAACGGGCGAATTTAAAATGTCAGGAACTTACACCATCGAAAAAGGAGAATATTTATTTACCTATCAGAATTTTATTAATAAACCTTTTGAAGTTCGTCGAGGCGGAACTATTGTTTGGACAGGAGACCCATTTGACGCAACAATGAACCTTTCTGCTTATTATCGTAATTTAAAAGTAGCTCCTTATAAGCTCATTTTGGAATATTTGGCAACCGATGAAGAAACGGTTACAGCACAAAAGTCAACTAAGGTTGATTTAAAAATGTTACTTAGAGGTTCTCTTTTTAATCCAGATATTTCTTTTGATTTGGAATTTCCGAGTGTTGATAATACCATTAAATCTTATATTGACAGTAAACTCAAAATTGTTAAAGAAGATAAAAACGAACTTAATCGACAGGTTTTTGGATTGATAATTTTGGGTGATTTCTTACCTTCTAACGAGTCAGCGACAACAGGGCAAGTTGTTATCGAAACGGGCTTGAATACTCTTACAGAGCTATTATCTAACCAGTTTTCTATATATGTATCTGATTTGTTAACCGAGATTGTTGGTACAAATGGTGTGATTTCTAGTATTGATGTTGATGTCAATTATCGAATTTCGGAATATGAAGATATTGATTTGGATAATACTATTCGGGGTAATGAATTGCAAGTAGGTCTAAGAAATGGATTGTTTAATGACCGATTGGTCATTAGTGGGAATGTTAACTATGATGACGCAGTTGGTGGTCAAATTACCAGTAATTTTGAAGTAGAATGGGTCATTACGAAAGACGGACGCTGGAGAATGCGCGCTTATAATAGCGGTGAAGTCGTCGTCTCAGATTATCGAAATAAAGCAGGCGTAGGCGTTTCTTATCGCCGTGAATTCAATAATCTGAGAGAACTTTTTCAAAATATTCTTAAAAAGAAATCGGAGGAATAGTAGTGGCTCGTTGCTGGATTCTAGTTACTTGTTTCTGCTACCGCTAATGCTACAAGTAGCGGTAGCAGAAACTAGCAACTAGTCACCAGCATCTAATACATCCATTCATCAATATACTTAATAAACACTTTAGCCAAATTTTTAGCATCATCAATACCTCTATGCGCCGTTCCTGTGAACTCAAACCCTTCTTTTTCGACAACTCTTCTCAAACCCATTGCTCGTCTCAATCGTCGAATTTCGTGATATTGTTGCTTCAAATTAATATGTTTATGCGCCCATTCGGAGTCCATATCATGATATTCTGAATTAGAAATCAATATTTTTTTATCAAAATTTCCCCACGAACAGAGCAAATAATCTT
>CAKZLT010000209.1 GCA_937127195.1 uncultured Saprospiraceae bacterium | reverse complement strand
TTAAAAATGAAGTAACACCTTGATTATCAAAAGTTATTCACTCATTTTATCATTCGCTAATTCTGTCATTGTACTTAGTTGCGTAATGACTTGACTCTTAAAGGTTATTCACTTATTCATTAAAGTCTATCATTCTACTCCGTTTTCATCACAATGATTAATGCTTTAAAAAAAACGTTTTTATATTTCTTGTCTGATAAGAATAAGAATAAAGATAAATGATACCGACAACACAGAATTTACATGAAGCCCTTCAGCGGTTTTTTGGATTTAATAGTTTTAAAGGAACACAAGAGACAATTATTAAAAGTGTATTAAATAAGAAAGATACTTTTGTAATTATGCCTACGGGTGGTGGAAAGTCAATGTGTTATCAATTACCAGCATTGATGCTCGGAGGCACAGCGATTGTTATTTCTCCACTCATTGCTTTAATGAAAAATCAAGTAGATGCCATTCGCGCCCACAGCCAAAACGAAGATGTAGCGCATTTCTTGAATTCTTCTTTGAATAAAGCCCAAATCAAAAAAGTCAAAAGTGATATAGAATCTGGAGTAACCAAACTCCTCTATGTCGCCCCCGAAACTTTGACAAAGGGCGAAAATATTGAATTCTTTAAGAATGTTGACTTATCCTTTGTAGCAGTAGATGAAGCACATTGTATCTCGGAATGGGGACACGATTTTAGACCAGAATATCGCCGTATTCGAACGATGATTGATGCAATTAATGGTGATATTCCTGTGGTGGCATTAACTGCAACAGCTACGCCTAAGGTTAGAGAAGATATAGTTAAGAATTTGCGTATGGAAGCGGAAAATATTTTTATTTCCTCTTTTAATCGAGATAATTTATACTATGAAGTTCGACCAAAAGTATCTAAAGAACAGACCGTCAAAAGTATTATTCAATATGTGAAACAGCATGAAGGTAAATCTGGAATAATCTATGTTCAAAGCAGAAAATCTACCGAAGAAATTGCTAAACACCTTATAGTCAACGACATAAAGGCTGCACCTTATCACGCAGGATTGGATGCCAAAACGCGTAGCAAAACGCAAGATGACTTCTTGATGGAAGATGTCGATGTAATTGTGGCAACGATTGCTTTCGGAATGGGAATTGACAAACCAGACATTCGTTTTGTTATTCATTATGATATTCCGAAGAGTATTGAGAATTATTATCAAGAGACAGGTCGAGCAGGTCGAGATGGTCTTGAAGGTAATTGTGTTGCCTTTTATTCTTATAAAGATATTCAAAAGCTAGAAAAATTCTTAAGAGACAAACCACTCGCAGAACGCGAAATGAGTATGCTCTTGATGGGAGAGATGATGGCGTATTCTGAAACAGCAGATTGTCGTCGTCGATTTTTGCTTCATTATTTTGGTGAAAATTTTGAATGTGATAGAGCTGGTTTGTGTGATAACTGTAAGTTTCCTCCAAAGGAATTATTGGATGTAAAAGTTGAAATGCAAAATGCCTTGATGGGTGTGCAGCAGTTGGACGAAAACTATCATATCAAAGAATTAATCCATTTTATGGTAGGTAAAAAGACCAAGCCAATGATGGATTATAAGCATGACCAATTAGCCAATTTTGGTATTGGAAAAGATAAAGATGATAATTTTTGGAGTTATATATATCGTCAAGCTTTGCTTAATAATTATGTTAGAA